>NZ_JBNDIT010000029.1:0-28324 GCF_050434545.1 Comamonas sp. 4034
CACCGAGCTGGGCACGCCCCAAACGGTGGCCGTGGCATAACTACGTCTGGGGTTTGGGGAGACTCAGTCCCAAACCGATTTATGCAACAAGGCCCATTGCCTCCTTCAGCAATGCGCTACAAATGGGCGTGACCACGCTGGAGATGGACACCCAGATCACCAAGGACGGCGTGGCCGTAGTGACCCATGACCGTAAAATCTCAGACAAAAAGTGCAAGGACACGGCACCACTTACTGACAATGATCCGCAGTACCCGTATGTCGGCAAGTACATCAAGGACCTGACACTGGCCCAAGTCAAAACCATGGATTGCGGCAGCTTGCGCCTGGCCGATTACCCACAACAGCAAACATCGCCCGGTGCCCGGATGCTGACCTTGCGCGAGGTGCTGAGCCTGGTCAAAAGCTACCGCGCCGAGAATGTATTACTGAACATTGAAACCAAAGTAGAAGCCGGAGCCCCGCATGAGACGGCTCCGCGAGAGCAGTTTGTGCGCACGGTATTGGACGAGATACAGCTTGCCGGCCTGCAGCGTCAAGTCACGATTCAAAGCTTTGACTGGGGATCTCTGATGTTAGTGCGCAAGCTCGACCCCAGCTTGCCCATTGTGGCGCTTACCAATGGGCAGCAGTTTTTGCAAGCCGGCAAGCCCGGCGCATCGCCCTGGTTGGGTGGTATCGATATTGACGAGTTTGGAGGCGACCTCGTCAAAGCTGCCGCGTCGTTTGGTGCCGATGCCATATCGCCCGTGCACGGCGATCCGCAAAACGGCAAGGTGGGCGATGCCAACTATGTTCCCTACACTACCAAGGCCATGGTGGACAGCGCCCATCAGGCGGGAATCAAGGTGATCCCCTGGACAGTGTCTGACGAGCGCACATTGGGAAGCCTGATCGACATTGGCGTGGACGGAATCATTACAGACTTACCCGACATGGCGCGCCGAGTACTGCAAGCCAGGGGAAAGGCACTGCCGCCGCCAGTTAGCAAGCGATAGCCTAGCGCTGGCACTGCTTCAGAGCGTCTGTTGTGTCGCTAGCAGTACCTTGGGAGGCTGGCGCGAGTCCCCGGGGAACTCTTCAGGGAACTGGGGGGGGTTTCAGGTCGCAGCCAATTGCATGTCATCCTGTTCTCTATCCGATTTCTGCAAAAAACCAGTCAGGGACTGACTGGTTTTATTTTTCAGCGTGTTTTTAGTTGCCTGGTCTGCGCCCGACCTTTACCAAGCCGAATGCAGCAAAAATCAGTGCCAACAGTATGGTGGCAAGACTGTTCAACGATGGAACGGGGGCGGCGCCTTGTGGGCTGGCCTTGTCGTCATCTCTGACGATTACCTGGGCAGGTGTTCCGGTGACGGTGTAATCATTCGCATTGCTGGGGGCCGCAATGGACAATGCAGCAACAACATCGCCATCGCCGACCACTGTATTCGCGGTGGCGGTGATGGTGCAGGTGACGGATATCTGGCCCCCCGCAATGGTGATCAGGGCAGGGCAGGTGGAAGAGTATCTTGGATTGCTTGGGGGCAAGCTCAGGTTCACATTCAAACCGGAAGCCCCGGCTGCCGTATTGGATGTGATGGTGCAAACAGATTGTTGGTTCGGAGAATCGAACAGCTCTGTCGGTGTGCAAGCAAGGCTTACCACTGGTGGAGGTGGCGTGTACGAGCAGCTGAGATCGGCCAGTGCCTCGGTATTCAGTTGACCGACAGCTGTGCTGAATTGTGCTGGCGGCGTAATTCGGTTCGTAATTGTCGGAGTCGCCGTGCAAGCGGAAATGCCTGTCGCATCGCCTGGCCATTCCACCACGGCAGATATCTGGCAGCCAGCCACCGGCAGCGTGGTTCCGGTCAGGGTGAGCGAGCCTGAACCGGGCGCGGCGGTCAATGTGCCTCCGGTGCAGGTGTGCGAAGCGCTTACAAGCTTTAGCGGCGCCGGCAATGCATCGCTGATGTTGACTGCGGGAATGGGTGCTCCCAAGCCTGGGTTCTTGATGGTGATTGTCAGCGTGGTCTGCCCGCCGGGGGTGACTGCCGAAGGCGCAAAGGCTTTGCTGACACTGGGTGCGTCTGCCATGTAGATATCGGTGCCAGAGAAATCCGCGTTCCCGGATCCATAAGCGGTTACCGTAATCTCCCGCACATAGGGCGGCAGCGTGATGTAGCCACCGTTACTCTGGATGTTCTGGTTTGCAGCGCCGGGAGTGGATGCACGCAGGATGCTGGTGGGGGCTGGGAACCATGTATAGGCGGGAACTTGCGTGTACGGAGCTACGCCCGTTGGGTTGTCTGTCCGGGGGAAGCTGGCCACATTACTTAAATCGCAAGGTTCAATGACTTGCGTTGAAGGATTCAGGCATTTGGCACTGATGTTGCGATAGGTGGACGCGCGCTGATCGTAGAACGCGATACGCGTGGGTACGGCGGTGCTTGATGGTGTAAAAACGGTGGTGATCCCGCCCCCAGGCAAGGTCACAAATGCGGTATGCCCTGTGGGGACGGCAAAGCCGCCGCCGCCTGCAGGGCTCACAGACATGGTTCCCAATCCGCTTGCAGAGGTGTACAGGGGCAGATTGTTGGGCTGCCCGGCGAAATCCATGATGACCTCATTCTCCACGGCATGGGAATAGTTGGCCATGGCAGCCGAGGCGAGAGCGAGGCCGAGCCAGCGAAGTTTCTTCAGCATAGTTTGCGCATTAGTGAGTGGTTACATTGATATTGGTTAATGCAATTTTGTTTGCAAACCCTCGCAATGCGGCATGGCCTTATGCAGGTTGACAGTGTTTGGCAAAGTGTGGCTTGGCATGCAATTGGATATGCAGCGGTTGAAAGAGAGAGGCGATTCCCTTGACTGCATAACCGCACAGGCAGGAGTTTCTGGCGAGCCTGGCATGGATGAGACTGTGTAGCGGGCCACAGGCTGCTCGCGCATAATTCCCTGCATAGCTGATGATGCAAAGGAAAGCCCGTGTCAAAACTCGCAATGGCTGTGCTGATATCTATGGTCTCGATGGGCGGTGTATCCGGCAATGCCTGGGCCATCAACAAATGTGTGGATGCCAATGGGCGCACCAGTTTTCAGGATGAGCCGTGTGCGGCGGGGCAAAAGGCGGAGGAACTGGTGGTGACGCCTTCAAGCAAGGGCGTCAATCCTTCGGAGGGCAGCAAGCCGCTTGCGCAACGCCCGCCTCCCCAGTCGGCTGGGGTATCTGCTCCGGCAGCGCAGCCGGCGGCTGCAGAGCGCCCGAGCGATTGCCCAAATGCGCAAGAGATGCAGAGGTTGCAGGTGGAGGCGGATTCCGTTGCGTTGCCGCTGCCCATTCGAAACCAGAAGCGGCAGGATTTTGAAGCGCTCAAGCAGCGCTGCGGTTAAGCAGGCCTGGTGGGGGATGTAAGCATTTCCACCACGGTTGCTGCTGGCAATGCTCGTCCAAACAGGTAGCCCTGGCCGATGTGGCATCCAGCGCTTATGAGCGCCATGCGCTGTTCCTGGGTTTCTATGCCCTCGGCCACGATATCGAGTGACAGATCGGTGCCCAGTTGGCACATGGCTTTGACGATGGCAAGAATGGCGCGTTCATGGGTCATGCGCTGCACAAAGCTCTTGTCGATCTTCAGGCAGTCGACGGGGTAGTCGCGCAGGTCGGTAAAGGATGAGTGGCCGGTACCAAAGTCATCCAGCGCAATGCGCACACCTGCCTTCTTGAGCAAGGTCAAGGCGCGGGCGACGAGTTCCGAGCCGCGGTCACCAAGAATGTATTCCGTGATCTCCAACTCCACCAGGTGGGTTGGGACGTGGTGTTGGCGCAGGCGTTCGAGCATGCGCTCGGCGAAATCGTCGCGCAGGAACTCGACCGGTGCTGCATTGATGGAAATGGGCGGTACCGCCATGCCATGCGCCAGCCACTGGGTCATGTCGGCAAACACCCGCGTCTGCATGGCGTCGCTGATCCTGGTGGCCAGTTCGTAGTCCTTGAATGCCTCTGCGACCGTGTGAGGCAGTTGCACATCGCCTTGAGGCGGTTGCCAGCGCAGCAGGGCTTCGAACCCGACGACTTCGCCTGTGTCGATATTGACTTTGGGCTGGTAGTAGGGCTTGATAAGCTGATTGCGCACGATTTCCCGGGCTTGGTGAACCTGTGAAGCCGCGCGCATGGCGGCCTCGTGCATCTCCTTGCTGAACAGGCGCACACCGCCGCGACCAATCGCTTTCATGTCGTTCAAGGCGGTGTCGGCGCATTTGAGCAGCCCCGATGTATCGCTCGCATCGCGGGGATACAGGGCGCAGCCAATGCTCATGCCGCCATTGATGGGCTTGCCGGCGTAGGTGATGGGGGTGTTGATTTGCTGGCGAACGATTTCTGCCAGATTCAGCAGGTCGTTCTCGTCCGCAATATGACGGACTGCAATCGCGAATTCGTCGCCGCCCAGGCGAGCAAGCACCGAGTCGGGGGAAAGCAGCGCAGCCAACCTGCGGGAGAGTACGCGCAGCAGGTGATCCCCTGCGACATGGCCGAGCGTGTCGTTGATGTACTTGAAATGGTCCAGGTCCAGCAGCATGACGCCAAACTGCAGGTCATGTTCGCGGGCATGCTTGATGATCTGCTGAACCTTGGCCTTGAAGACGCGGCGATTGGGCAAGCCGGTCAGGTCGTCCTGTTCATTGGCTTCACGCATGTGCAAAGCGGTTTCTCGCTGCACGGTCACATCGCGTGATACGCACAGAATGGCTGTGGTGCTGCCATCGGTTGCCTTGATAGGGGTCAACACGTTGTCCCAATACTGCGGCTTTTGCCCGGCGATCAGGCTGGTACCTTCAAAACGGGCGTTCTTGCCGGCCGTCGCTTGCTGCAAGGCGCGTTTGCCGCGTGGGCGAACTTCTGGCGGCAGTAATTCAAGCCATTGCATGCCGAAGCCTGATTCCGGTGCAATCCCAAGTGCATCGCAGCCGAACCTGTTCATGTGCGCCAACGACCCATCGGGGCGGATGACCTTGATGCAATCCATGCTGACATCCAGCATCTGGGATTGGGCCAGCACCTCTTGCTGCAGTAGATGGGAGCGCTCGACCTGGTCATGGATGTCGACAGCATTGACCAGCCATGTGGACTCGCCGCCTTCCAGTGCAACGGGATAGGCTTGGACGCGGCACCAGCGATAGGTGCCCGAGTGATGGTGCAGGCGTGCATCGCATTCCAGATGACCGGGGGTGTCGGTGCCCGACTGGGTCTGGCTCAGCCATTGCTGCTGCACCGTACCGCGCTCCAGAGGATGAACCTGGGCCGTCCAGTCGATTGCCGAATCCGCATTTGCATCCTGCAGACCACCCCATTGTTGCCAGGCAGGATTCCAGTGAGGCGCCTGATGGGCGCTGCCTTGCATCCAGGTCAACTGAGGCATGCAATCTGCCATGGCCTGCAACTGGATGGGTGTGGGGGCAGCTGTTGCATTACCTGTGGGGCAGGCCGTGGCAGCAGCGGTGGAGCGCTGTGGGCGGTGCCGGTAGTGCAGAGGGGTTGTCACGGAGAAAGGTCGGTGAGCGGCGAACCCAAGGTTACGCCTTTGATTTTGTTAAAAAGAGTATAACCATTCCTTTTTCCTATTACCGTAGAAAAAAGCGACAGATTGCTGCTGTTTGTGAATAGGGAAGGCTTTTGCTTACATTCCTTCCGCGTACCCATAGCGAAGTTGTTATCGGTACCATGCATCCGATGAACTATATTTACAATCTTTGTAATTGTTTTTATCTATAAATTCATAGATAAAATTAATAAATAAACCAAAATTCCATGGGTTTGATCGGTTGCAGCAATGTACATCCGCTGCCGAAGACGATGTCTGTCAACCGTTCTATCAGGGTAAGTGCTGCGGCGCAATAAAGGACGCGCCTCACTACAATCCTAGGCATGGCACCTTGGTGCCGATCATATTGATGCGATGGGCGTCAGTACCTTGTTCAAGCCAGAAACAGACAGGAGATCCGCGTGTCGGAAAACAATCCAGGAAATGCAGCCGCTTCCGAGCGCGTCATCAAGAAGTATCCCAACCGCCGTCTGTACGATACCCAGACCTCTGCCTACATCACGCTTGCCGAAGTCAAGGGACTGGTGATGCAGAATGAGCCAATCATCGTCAAGGATGCCAAAACTGGCGAAGACCTGACACGCAGCATCCTGCTGCAGATCATTCTGGAAGAGGAGGCGGGCGGCGCCCCCATGTTCACCGAAGCCATGCTGGCCAACATCATCCGTTTCTATGGCCATGCCATGCAGGGCTTCATGGGCTCGTACCTGGAGCGCAACGTGCAGATGTTCACCGAGATGCAGTCGCGCTTTGCCGAGCAGATGAAGGGCGCTGCGCCTGATGCATGGCGCAACCTCATGGGAATGCAGGACATGTCGGCTGCAGCAGGCACCTATCAGGCGCAGTCACAGCAGTTCTTTCAGCAGATGCAGGAGCAGATGCAAAAGCAGACCGAGCAGATGCTGGCAGCCTTTGGCGTCAAGCGGCCCTGAGTGGTTCCCTGACCGGAAGTGGCTTTTGGCGCGGGTGCCGTTGGCCTCTCCCCCCACACCCTATCAAAATTGATAGCTGATCCCGCCTGCGTGGTATACGCTGGCGGGTATTTTTATGGCTTTGGAGCAGGGCCGTGTGACAGACATGCTGCTGCGCACAAACCCTAGCGCTGCGGAGTTTCACGCAAAACTGCGAAAATACCCGCCCTATGACCGAAACCATCACCCCCGCGAACTCCGTCCCCGGCACAGCCAAGGTCCCCAAAGTGGGCTTCGTGTCGTTGGGCTGCCCCAAGGCACTGACCGACAGTGAATTGATCCTGACGCAATTGAGCGCAGAGGGCTACCAGACTTCCAAGACCTTCGAGGGCGCAGATCTGGTGATCGTGAACACCTGCGGTTTCATCGACGACGCCGTCAAGGAGAGCCTGGACACGATTGGCGAGGCGCTGGCCGAGAATGGCAAGGTGATTGTGACCGGCTGCCTCGGCGCGAAGACGGGCGAGAACGGCGGCAACATGGTCAAGCAAATGCACCCCAGCGTGCTGGCGGTGACCGGGCCACACGCCACGCAGGAGGTGATGGATGCGGTGCACACGAATCTGCCCAAGCCCCATGACCCTTTCATCGATCTGGTGCCTGGCAGCTTTGGCGAAGCCGGCATCAAGCTCACGCCCAAGCATTACGCGTATCTGAAGATCAGCGAGGGTTGCAACCACCGCTGTACTTTCTGCATCATCCCGTCGATGCGGGGCGACCTGGTCAGCCGCCCGATCGGCGATGTGCTCAAGGAAGCCAAGGCGCTGTTTGAAGGCGGTGTGAAGGAGTTGCTGGTGATCAGCCAGGACACCTCTGCCTATGGCGTGGATGTGAAATACCGCACGGGCTTCTGGGATGGAAAACCCGTCAAGACCCGCATGCTGGAGCTGGTGCAGACGCTCGGTGAGCTGGCCAAGCCCTATGGCGCCTGGGTGCGCCTGCACTATGTCTATCCTTATCCGACCGTCGACGCCATTCTGCCGCTGATGGCGCAGGGTCTGGTACTGCCTTACCTGGATGTGCCCCTGCAGCACAGCCACCCTGATGTATTGCGGCGCATGAAGCGCCCCGCCAGCGGTGAAAAGAACCTCGAACGCATCATGGAGTGGCGCAAGATCTGCCCTGAACTGGTGATCCGCTCCACTTTCATTGCAGGCTTTCCGGGCGAGACCGAAGAAGAGTTCGAGCACTTGCTGGATTTCATCCGCGAGGCCGAGATCGACCGCGCTGGCTGTTTTGCCTACAGCCCGGTGGACGGTGCGACCGCCAACGACCTGCCCGGCATGCTGCCGCAGGAGGTGCGCGAGGCGCGCCGCGCCCGTTTCATGGAAGTAGCCGAAGAGGTGTCTGCCAAACGTCTGGAGCGCCGCGTGGGCCAGACCATGCAGGTGCTGGTGGACAAATCCATCGGTCTGGGCAAGAAGGGTGGCGTGGCCCGCACCTATGCCGATGCACCTGAAATCGATGGCGTGGTTCACCTGATGCCGCCAGAGAAGGCAAGCAAGACCTATAAGGTGGGCGAGCTGATCAAGGTGCGCATCCTGCGCAGCCAGGGGCACGATCTGGTGGGCATCCCCGTCTAACGGTCTGGTCCTGACTGGCGCTTAGTACTATAAAAATAATAGCTTCTGGCGCGCACCTAATGTGCGCCAGCAGCTTTTTTATTTGAAAAATGCTGTTTGAGCGTGCCGCGAGGGAGTGGCTCAGACCACCCGCAGGCCAGCGAGTTCGGGATAATCCACCGGGTATTGGGGCTGCATGTCCAGCAGCGTGTGGTTGAGCAGGGTGCTCACCATCAGGTTACGGTGCAGCTTGTCGTCGGCTGGAATGATGTACCAGGGCGCATGCGCGGTCGAGGTTGCCTCCAGCAGGTCTTCGTAGGCCTGCTGGTAGTCGTCCCACTGCTTGCGCACGTCCAGATCGCCCAGGCTGAACTTCCAGCGCTTTTCAGGGGTATCGATGCGCTCCTGCAGGCGCTTGCGCTGCTCGTCCTTGCTGATGTGCAGCATGCACTTGAGAACGGTGGTGCCGTTCTCGGTCAGCAGGCGTTCAAAGTCGTTGATCTGTGCATAGCGCTGCCGGGTGGTGTCCTTGTCGATCCACTGGTTGACGACGGGCACCAGCACGTCTTCGTAGTGGCTGCGGTTCCACACTCCGATTTCGCCTTTGGCGGGCACCATGGCGTGGCAGCGCCACAGGTAGTCGTGGGCCAACTCTTCCTTGGAGGGCGCCTTGAAGGTGACCAGCCGCACACCCAACGGGCTGGTGTATTTGAATACGCCGCGTACCGTGCCGTCCTTGCCCGACGCGTCCATACCCTGCAATACCAGCAGGATGGAGCGCTTGCATTCTGCCTGCAGCGGTCGCGTCAGCCGGGCCAGCTGCTGGTTCAGTGCTTTGAGGTCCTTCTCCTGGGCTTTGATGCTGTCGTGCGCAAATGGGGTTGCCGCAGGATCGTAGTCGGCCAGTTTGACCTTGCCTTTGATGGGAACGCGGTATTTCTTGGTATCGGGCATAGAGAGGTGTCGGTGCCACAAGTGCAGGTTGGCCATGATTTCAGTTTTTGAACAGGCTGTCACCATGCGGCCGCGCAGTTGCCGCAATGGCTGACAAAGCTTTACCGAATCCACGCCGCCCAGTGGGCGGTGCTCATACCATTTTGCGGATCGGTCGCTTCTTCCAGACGGCCTTGTAGTACCAGGTCTGCAGTCCCAGGGTGATGCTGTAGGAGAGCGGAAACGCCATCCAGATGCCGATCAGGCCGAAGCGCTGGCTCAGCAGCCAGGCGAGCGGCAACTCCAGCACCGTCAGCACGGCAATGGTGATGGCGGTGGGCACCACCACATCGCCGCTGGCCCGCATCAGCGCCGACAACGATGCAAAGGCGCCAAACAGCAAGCCACTCCAGAGCACGATGTACAGCAGCTCGACCGCCACATGCAGCACTTGCTCGTCGGTAATGAAGATGCGCAGCAAAGGCCTGGCAAACAACGAACCGGCGAGCGCCGTCGCGCCACCCAGCGCCAGATTGATGGTGAGGGCCGTGCGCGCAATGGCAGGCAGGCGCTCACTATGGCCTGCGCCAATAGCCTGCGCACCCAGGATGGACGCGGTGATTGCGATCGAGATCAGGGGAAACTGGGCAAAGGAGTTGATCTGGTTGACCGCGCCATACGCGGCCGTGGCGCTGGAGCCAAAGCCATTGATCAGCGACATCACCACCAGGCCCGCGAGCGATGTGGCAATCATCAGCACGCCTGTGGGAATGCCTACGCGCAGCACGCCCTTGAGCAGCACGGCATCAATGCGCATGGCCTTGAGAAGCGCACGACCCGGTGCGAGCACGCTGCCCTGGTGGCGCAGGTGTACCCCTAGCCAGACCAGGGCGATGCTGAAACCCAGAATCATCGACACCCCTGCACTGGCCACCCCCAATTGGGGCAGGCCCCACCAGCCTGCAATCAGTGCGGGTGTGCTGATGAGGCCAATGGCCGTGGACAGGATCAGCGACCACATCGGTGTGAGTGTGTCGCCCACGCCGCGCAGCAGCGATGTGGCCAGCAGGAACACAAACAACCCCGGCATGCCCAGCAGCACGATGCGGGAGTAAATGGTTGCTTGCTCCAGAATGTCCGCCGGCGTACCCAGCAACTGCATGATGGGGCGCGTGAACAGCCCGCCAAACACGGCCACCACGGCGCCAAAGATCAGGCCCACGAGCAAGGTGGTGCCGGCAATGGCGCGCACCTTGTCCAACTGGCGCGCTCCCCAGGCCTGCCCAATCAGCACCGAGGCACCGGCGCCCAGGCCAATGACAAAGGCGATGAACACGAACATCACTGGAAAGAAGGCTGCGACGGCCGCCAGCGCCTTGAACCCCATCATCTGGCCCAGAAACATGCTGTTGAGCGTGCCCGAGAGCGACTGCAGGATGTTGGACAGGATCATGGGCCCCAGAAAGACCATGAACACCTTCCACAGAGGGCGTTGTGGTGCATTCCCGGAGGGCTGCGTCAATGACGCGGGCGGGGGAGTGCCGGATGGCTGCGTTGCCTGTGCAGCGTTGGGCGCGGGAGAGGCGGAGGCTTGCATCTGTTGTTGTGATTTTTTGCTAAATGTAAAAAATTGAGCCGAGCGCGCGAACACGCGAATGTTCGGCGCATGGTCATGTGCGCTGGCAAGATTGGTCGATGGCTCGGTAAATGGCAGATCAGCCTGCCCAGACAGGGCGGCTGAGCTGGTGGAGGTAGGCCTGTACATCGTCTGGCCAGCCCTGGGTCTGCAGCTGGAAAGCCGACTCCTTTCTGGCGAACAATGCGCGGCAGGCCTCCTCAAAGCCCGGCTGGTCCCCGGCCATTTCCTGCATGAAGCGATAAGTGGCTTCGGTTGCTGCACGCCGGGCGTCCTGCGCAGCATGGGCGTTGCGGGCGTCTTCGATCAGGCGGCGCAACGCAGCCGACGCGCCGCCGGGCTGGCGACCCAGCCATTCCCAGTGGCGTGGTAGCAGGGTGACTTCCCGTGAAACCACACCCAGCTTGGGGCGGCCCACTGCGCGCGAGCGGGTAGCGTTGCGGCTGTCGACGCCGGCTGAGGAGGGGGAATTGGCTGCAGGGCCAGGCGATGCGGCTGCCGCATGTTCAGCCAGTTCGGCACGCCAATTCAGATCCAGGCGCAAACCTGTGGCATCGTCGAACACCCACGGCGCAGGCGTACTGCCTTGCGGGTGCAGTTCGTCGTGGTTCTGCAGATAACGCAGCACGCTCAGCCGGTCTGCCTGCAGTACCCGTTGCATGCCTTGAAAAATGGTCAGCCGGGCTTCGGCTTGGTCATGGTCCATGATGAGTCCAGAATTTCTATCAATATGGCGTCGAATTCTACCTGGGCAAAAATAAATTTGTATTTTTAGTGGGTAAAAATATGTTTCTGGGATTTTCCGGGTAATCAGGTGGAAGGCTGTGCTTTCAGGAGAAGTAGGCACTTCCATCAAGGTATGGGTAGGGGCATCTGCACGGTAGCCCTGCGCTTTGCGGTGCATGGGTCTGGATTTGTTGCCCTGTTGGCGAGGGGCGCCCCAGACGCAAAAAAGCCTCCAGCTGGCTGGAGGCTTTGTGTGAAGTCGATCTGCAAAGTCGGCCCGGGAGGCCGACGCTGCATTACACGCGCTTGCGGTATTCGCCGGTGCGGGTGTCGATTTCGATCTTGTCTTCCTGGCTCACGAACAGTGGCACGGCCACTTCAAAACCGGTTGCGATCTTGGCGGGCTTGAGGACCTTGCCAGAGGTGTCGCCCTTGACGGCGGGCTCGGTCCAGGTGATTTCGCGCACGATGGTGGTGGGCAGTTCCACCGAGATGGCCTTGCCGTCGTAGAACACGACTTCGGCTTCCATGCCGTCTTCCAGGTAGTTCAGTGCGTCAGCCATGTTTTCGGCTTCCACTTCGTACTGGTTGAACTCGGGGTCCATCCACACATACATCGGGTCAGCGAAGTACGAGTAGGTGCAATCCTTCTTGTCCAGGATCACGTTGTCGATCTTGTCGTCGGCCTTGAACACGTTTTCCGTGCCGAAGTTGCCGATCAGGCTCTTGAGCTTCATGCGCACGGTTGCAGCACCACGGCCGCCGCGAGCATATTCGGTCTTCAGAACGATCATCGGGTCTTTGCCGAACATGATCACGTTGCCGGCACGGATTTCTTGAGCGATTTTCATAGCAGTATTTGCCTGTGTTGGGGCCGCTCAAACGGCTACGGGCGGCAAATGATGCAGTGGACGAGAGCACTGCCTGTGCTGCGCCGTAGCATGTTCCGCGGCGTTGAGCGCATCCGTTGGGCCGATTGGCGATCCAAAAGCGGAAAAGCGCAAAGACTTCGATTCTAACCTTTTTCGCCCACAAACGCCATGAGCTGTTCGGTGAGGCTGGGCTGGGCCTGCAGCCTGTGGCGTGCAGCCTGCACGCAGGTTGCCCATAGGGCAAGCAGGGCCGGGCTCGGTGTGGGCCATGGCAATGGCGCATCTGCGGGAGCGATGCCATTCCACAACGCGTGGGCCTCACGCAGGCTGGCTGGCGCCTCCAGCCAGTCCAGAAAAGCCGCCAGCTTGGCGTGGTGCGCATTGTCATCCTGCGGATAGATTTGCCAGATGAATGGCTTGCCTGCCCAGATGGCGCGCACCAGGGAATCTTCGCCGCGGACAAAATTGAGGTCGCAGGCCCACAGCATGTCGTCAAACTGCAATTGGGTGCCTGTTGGCAGGTAATGCACATGGGCGGCGCCTGCCGCCTGCGGCGTCGATTGCGCGAGCGCTGTTGCTCGCCCGGGCGTCACGAGCCATTGCACACCGGGCCCGCTGGCTGCAAATACCTGTGCAAAGGCAGCTGGTTCATAGCAGAACAACGAAAAAACCAGGTCACTATCCTGTAAGCCATGGCGAGCACGCCAGGCAGGGCGGTCAAATGCGGCCTGGCGCTCTGCCAGAGCGGCTTCACGCAACAGGCCACCGGTGCGGTCGGTGAATCCGGGGTAGAAGAACCAGCGCGTGAGCCCCGCTGCAGGTCCGCTCATCAGGCGCGAGGGCAGGCGGTGGCAGCGTTCCACATAGTCTTGCGCAGAAAGGTATTCCAGGTTGATCCAGACCGGACTGCGAGGATTGTCTTGCGCCTTCCCTGCGATGGCCTGCTGAAAGGATTGCGGGATTTCACAGCCAAAAGCTTCGATCACCACATCGCCCGGGCCATCGGGCGGGGCAGCTTCGGGCCACGGCCATACCTGTACGTGAGGTGCGCCTTGTGGCGCCATCCAGGCCAGGGCGCTGGCATCGTCCACCCACAGGCGCACCTGGCAGCCGCGCTGCGCCAGATCGGCCGCCAGCCGCCAGCACACGCCGATGTCGCCAAAGTTGTCAATCACCTGGCAAAAGATATCCCAGACGGGGCGGTGGGCAGGACGGGCTTCATGCATCAGGAGGGCGATGATAGTGCAGTCTCCGCAGACACCGGCATTGCTGCGGTACTGGGTGACAATGTTGGTCAGCCATGAATGACGGAGACACGCCGATGGATACGAACATTGCAAACCTTCCTCAACAGGATGCAAGCCCTGCGGCGCTGCAGGGCGTCAAGGTGGTGGAGATGGGGCAACTGATTGCCGGGCCGTTCTGCGGCAAGACACTGGGCGAATTTGGTGCCGAGGTGATCAAGATTGAAGCTACGGGCACAGGCGACCCGCTACGCAATTGGCGGCTGCTGCAGGACGGCACCTCCGTCTGGTGGCAGGTGCAGTCGCGCAACAAGAAGTCGGTGGCGCTCGATCTGCGGCAGAAAGAGGCGCAGGATATTGCCCGCCGCCTGATTGCCGAAGCCGATGTGCTGGTGGAGAACTTTCGTCCCGGTACGCTGGAGGCCTGGGGCATGTCGCCCGAAGAATTGCATGCGATCAATCCGGGGCTGGTGATGCTGCGCATCTCGGGCTATGGCCAAAGCGGCCCGTACCGCGATCTGCCTGGCTTTGGCGTGATTGGCGAAGCCATGGGTGGCTTGCGCCATCTGACCGCCGAGCCCGGCCGCGTGCCGGTGCGGGTGGGGGTGTCGATTGGCGACACGCTGGCGGCGCTGCACGGCGTGATCGGCGTGATGATGGCGCTCTACCACCGCAAGGTGAACGGCGGAGCCGGCCAGGTGATCGATGTGGCCCTGCATGAAGCGGTCTTTAATGTGATGGAAAGCCTGATCCCTGAATACAGCGCCTTTGGCACGGTGCGCGAAGCCGCAGGCAGTGCGCTGCCGGGCATCGCGCCTTCCAACGCCTATCCCTGCCAGGACGGCTGGGTACTGGTGGCGGGCAATGGCGACAGCATATTCAAGCGCCTGATGGACACCATAGGCCGTCCCGACCTGGGCAACGCGCCAGATCTTGCAGGCAACGCAGGGCGCGTGGCGCGGGTGCAGGAAATCGACGCCGCCATTGGCGCCTGGACGGCCGGGCGCGATATTGCCCAGGTGATGGACGCGCTGGCTTCTGCCCGCGTACCCGCAGGCAAGGTCTATACCGCCAAGGACATTGCGGAAGACCCCCACTACCGTGCGCGCCAGATGATCCTGCAGCAGCAGACCCGCGATGGGCACACGCTCGAAGTGCCGGGCATCGTCCCCAAACTCAGCGGCACACCGGGCACGGTACGCAGCAGCGCGCCGCACCTGGGTGACGATACGGATGCCGTGTTGCAATCCATGGGGCTGGATGCGCAGCAGATCGCAGCACTGCGCGAGCGTGGCATTGTTCAGTAGATCGCGTTTTTATGAGAAATTGATGGCTGGCGCTTTATTGTTAAGCGCTTATAGCTATCAAAATCATAGTTTTTCGGCTGACCGCAGGGCGTGCCACGGCATAGCACAATAGTGCCATGTCCAGTTCCGTGCATTCTTCCGAACTTCTGGCCCAAGTGGCCGCGCTGCCCGCCTTGCCCGGCGTATACCGCTACTTTGATGCCAGCGATGCCCTGCTGTATGTGGGCAAGGCCATCAATCTCAAGCGGCGGGTATCCAGCTATTTTCAGAAGGACCATGGCGGCACGCGAATCGGCCACATGGTCAGCAAGATCGTGCGGATGGAAACCACGGTGGTGCGCTCGGAAGCCGAGGCGCTGCTGCTGGAAAACAACCTGATCAAGACGCTCAATCCCAAGTACAACATTCTCTTTCGGGACGACAAGAGCTACCCCTATCTGAAGATCACCGGCATCTCCATCCATGATGGCAATCTGAAGACGCCGCCCAGCCAGGCCTATCCGCGCATTGCCTACTACCGCGGCTCCACGGACAAAAAGCATCGCTACTTTGGCCCATATCCCAATGCCTGGGCGGTCAAGGAGACCATCCTGCTGTTGCAGAAAGTCTTTCGCCTGCGCACCTGCGAAGACAGCGTGTTCACCAACCGCACGCGGCCATGCCTGCTCTACCAGATCAAGCGCTGCAGCGCCCCGTGTGTGGAGCACATCGGTCCGGAGGACTATGCCGCCGATGTGGCCCATGCAGAGGCCATGCTGCGTGGCGAGACGGATGTGCTGCTCAAGACGCTGGAGGCGCGCATGATGGCGCACTCCGACAAGCTGGAGTTTGAGCAGGCGGCGGAAATCCGCAACCAAATCAAGGCGCTGGCCAGCGTGTTGCACCAGCAGAGCGTGGAGACCACCGACGACCGGGATGTGGACATCCTGGCCGTCAAGGTGCAGGGCGGCAAGGCCTGCGTCAACCTCGCCATGGTGCGCGGCGGGCGGCATCTGGGCGACCGTGCCTATTTTCCAGTGCATGTCGAGGACAGCACCGCCATCGCACAGGCTGATTTGGAAGAAAATGATAGCAATCAGCGCTTGCCAGATGGTCGCAGTCAGCAGGTAAAGCAAGTGGAATCCCGTGTGCTGGAAGCCTTTGTGGCGCAGCATTACCTGCAGGTGGCGCCTCCGCCAGTGCTCGTGGTGAGCGATCCGGTCGACGCGACGCTGCTGCGTGCGCTTTCAGAGCAGGTGGGGCAGCGCATAGCGGCGGTATCGCAGCCGCGCGAAGAGCGCCGTGTCTGGTTGGAGATGGCCGAGAAGAACGCGCAGCTGCAACTGGCGCGCCTGCTGGCCGAAGAAGGCTCGCAGCAGGCGCGCACGCGAGCGTTGGTGGATGCACTCGATCTGCCGCAGGACGATATCGACCAGTTGACCATCGAATGCTTCGACATTTCGCATACCGCAGGCGAGAACACACAGGCTTCATGCGTGGTGTTTCACCACCACAAGATGCAGAGCAGCGAGTACCGGCGCTACAAGATCGACGGCATCACCGGCGGCGACGACTACGCGGCCATGCGCCAGGTGCTCACGCGTCGCTACAGCAAGGTGGCCGAGGCGCAGCGTGATGCGGGAGGGGCGGAAGTTGCGCAGGGCAGCGCCAGGCTGCCCGATATTGTGCTGATCGATGGCGGCAAGGGCCAGGTGGGCGTGGCGCGTGAAGTGTTCACCGAGCTTGGACTCGATCTGTCGCGCATCGTGGGCGTGGAAAAGGGCGAGGGCCGCAAGGTGGGCCTGGAAGAGCTGGTCTTCTGTGACGGCCGCGACAAGGTCTATCTGGGCAAGGATTCGGCCGCACTCATGCTGGTGGCACAGATCCGCGACGAAGCGCACCGCTTTGCCATCACCGGCATGCGCGCGGCGCGCGCCAAGGTTCGCGTGGGCGGCAGCAGCCTTGAAGAAATACCGGGCGTGGGCCCCAAGAAGCGGGCGAGGCTGCTGCAGCGCTTTGGCGGTGTACGCGGCGTGCAGGACGCCAGCGTGGATGACCTGATGACGGTGGAGGGCATCTCGGCGGCACTTGCAGAAGACATCTACAAAGCCTTGCACTGAGTGCCGGTGCGGCCGGCCCCTGCCAGGCGTAGTGTCACAACAAGGGTCGTGCCGGCGGGCCATTGCATGCCACAATACATGCATGTTTTTCACCATCCCCACCATCATGACGTGGACGCGCATCCTCGCGATCCCGCTCATCATCGGCGTGTACTACTCGCACCTGGACATGGCCACGAAGAATCTGTGGGCCAGCGGCATGTTTGTGGTGTTCGCCTTCACGGACTGGCTGGATGGTTTTCTGGCGCGCCGGCTCAACCAGACCTCGTCATTCGGGGCGTTTCTCGATCCGGTGGCCGACAAGTTTCTGGTGTGTGCCTCGCTGTTGATCCTGGTCTACCTGCAGCGCGCCGATGTGTTTGTGGCCCTCATCATCATCGGGCGCGAGATTGCCATCTCCGCGCTGCGTGAGTGGATGGCACGCATCGGCGCCAGCAAGAGCGTGGCGGTGCATATGATCGGCAAGATCAAGACCACGGTGCAGATGGTGGCCATTCCGTTTCTGCTCTATGACGGCAAGATCGGCCCTGTCGATACGGGCGTGTGGGGTACCTGGCTCATCTGGGCTGCCGCCGTGCTGACGGTGTGGTCGATGGTCTACTACCTGCAAAAGGCATTGCCAGAGATCAAGGCTAGGGTTGATTCGTAGTGCAAGTGCGCTGGTTTGCGCTAGACTGCATCGCGTCTGGGCGAATCAAATGGCTTGCCAGATGCGCTGGGCTTGGCTCCAACAGGCTCCAACCAATCAAGCCGGCTGAAAAAAAGTGATTTTTTTCGCAATCACCCAGAAAAATCCGTCTAGAATCCTTTCGTTGCCAAGGCACTGGGGTTGAGACAAAATGCTTTTTCCCAGTGGTGTTGTTTTTGCGATGTGAGGCTTTACGGGTGCTGCCCTTACTGCCCATAATTTCAAGATACACACTTCCTTAACTCTCTTGATTTATAGAGGCTGCTTGTGAATAAAACTGAACTCATTGAGCACATTGCTAATAATGCTGATATTTCCAAGGCCGCTGCTGCTCGCGCACTGGAGTCCACCATTGATGCAGTGAAGAAAACCTTGAAAAAAGGTGGTACAGTCTCTCTGGTAGGTTTTGGTACTTTTGCTGTTGGTAAGCGCGCAGCTCGTACGGGTCGTAATCCCCGCACTGGCGCAGCGATCAAGATCAAGGCTGCCAAGGTGCCTAAGTTCCGCCCCGGTAAAGCATTGAAAGATGCTCTGAACTAATTCAGGTTATCAGGTGGGGTGCTTAGCTCAGTTGGTAGAGCGGCGCCCTTACAAGGCGTAGGTCGGCGGTTCGACCCCGTCAGCACCCACCACCACCGAACAAAGGCGAACGAAAGTTCGCCTTTTCTTTTTTCTTGCTCAGAAAGTTAGACGATGTTTGAATCCATCCGCAAGTACTCCAAGGTGCTGATGTATCCGCTGTTCTTGCTGATCATTCTGTCATTTGTTCTGGTGGGAGTGAACCAGAACTATTTCAGCGAAAAGAGCCCCGTTGTCGCCAAAGTCAACGGCAAAGAGATCACGCAAATGGATTGGGACAATGCACACCGCATGGAGACTGATCGCATGCGCCAGCAAAATCCCAACATGGATGCCAAGTGGATGGACGGTGCGGAAGCCCGTTACCTCACGCTGGAGCGTATGGTGCGTGACCGGGTGTTGGACGCTGCCGTTCAGAAGATGCACCTGACCGTGGACAATGCCACGCTGGGGCGCGCGCTGATGGAGATTCCGCAGATTGCCGCGCTGAAAAAGCCCGATGGCAGCCTGGACGTCGAGGCGTATCGCGCCTTGGTGGGCGCGCAGGGCATGAGCCCCGAGGGCTTTGAAGCGGGCATGCGCCGTGATCTGGCTGTGCGTCAGGTTCTGGGCGGTGTTTCGAACACCGCGTTCGTGACCGATGCGCAGACCAAGACCGCCATCGACGCGCTTTATCAGCAGCGTGAAATCCAGATTGCACGCTTCGATGCCAAGGCCTTTGCATCGCAAGTGAAGGTGAGCGACGCGGATCTGGAGGCTTTCTACAAAGCCAACCAGGAACTGTTCCGCCAGCAGGAGGAAGCCAGCATCGAATACGTGGTGCTGAATGCTGACGCTGTGAAAGGCATGATCAAGCCCAGCGAAGATGATCTGCGCACCTATTACAAGGAAAACCTGAACCGCTTCATGGGGCAGGAGATGCGCACGGCCAGCCACATCCTGATCAACGCGCCGCAGTCGATGCCAGCGGCCGACCGTGAAAAAGCCAAGCAACGTGCAGAGGCACTGCAGGCTGAGGCAAAAGCCAACCCTGCGCAGTTTGCAGAACTGGCCAAGAAGAATTCGCAGGACACCAGCTCCGCCGTCAACGGCGGTGCATTGCCAGCCTTCAAGAAGGGCGACATGGTCAAGCCGTTTGAAGATGCCGCATTTGCCTTGAAGACGGGCGAAATCAGCGATGTCATCAGCACCGAATATGGTTTCCACATCATCAAGATGGGTGAAGTCAAGACGCCTCGCGTTCCTACCTTTGAAGAGCTGCACAGCAAACTTGAAGAAGAGGTGCGTGCTCAGCAGGTGCAGAAGAAGTATGCAGAAGCGGCCGAGACCTTTTCCAACACCGTGTTCGAGCAATCGGACAGCCTCAAGCCTGTGGCCGAAAAGCTGGGTTTGAAGATTGAAAAGGCTGAGCACATTACCCGTACGCCTGCAGCCGGTGCGACGGGTGCATTGGCCAACCCTACATTCTTGGAAGCACTGTTCTCGAACGACTCTCTGCAGAACAAGCGCAATACTGAGGCTATTGAGGTTGGCACCAGCATGCTGGCATCTGGCCGCATCGTCTCGCACCAGGATGCACGGGTGCTGCCATTTGAAGAAGTCAAGGCCAAGGCGCATGACTTGTACATTGCGCAGCAGGCGGCCGAGTTGGCCCGCAAGGAGGGTGAGGCGAAGCTGGCGGCCTGGAAGACCGATGCCGCAGGCGCCAGTCTGGCGGCTCCCATCGTAGTGTCGCGTCAGGATGTCAAAGGTCAGTCGCCGGTCCTCATCAATGCCGTGATGCAGGCCAAGTTCGATGGCTCGGCCGCATGGGCTGGCGTGGACCTGGGTAAGGACGGCTACGCCGTGGTGCGTATCAACAAGACTGTGCCCCGTGCAGAAGACACTGCGGAAAAGCGCCTGGCGCAGAAGCAAGAGTTCGAGCGTCTGGAGAGCTATGCGGAAACCATGGCGTACTATGAATTGCTCAAGGAGCGTTTCAAGGTGCAGATCAAGGTGCCGCGTCCACAAGAAAACAAGGCATCATAAAAATCCTCGCTTTCGTTGGAAGTGGTAAATTAGCCGCTATAATCATGTCTTCACCAACACGGTGGCTGTAGCTCAGTTGGTAGAGTCCAGGATTGTGATTCCTGTTGTCGTGGGTTCGAGCCCCATCAGCCACCCCAAATATAGTAAAGAAACCCTGCTACTAAAAAAGTAGTGGGGTTTTTGCTTTTCTGTTGCGTGTAGCCACTGTGTAGCCATCGGTGCATGGTTTTTTGCAACTAAGGCATACCTTCTAGTGTTGCTCATTCGCTCGCATTCTTGCTTTCCACGTCTCGCGCGCGTACGCGTACATCTCAAAAGTTCTCAACTTCTGTGAAAGTCCCTTGTGGCTTGGGCCGTCATAGGCGCGCTTGGCATGAAGTTGTGCCACACCAACCCAAAAAACGAATTTTCTAACCTGACAGCGCAAAATTTGGTTCCGGTGTCGGTTCTGGCCAGGATCAGGTGGACTTTTGGTACACCCTCGGCCTTGTCAGCGTTCACCTTCGCCTGTATAGCCCTGGTTAAGCACTTCGTCGAAATGATGACCATGGCAGACTTTGTGCGCGTACCTTGCTGCGTACCATACGTTGCGTACCTACGGGCTCCGCCAAACAGAGAAACAATGGCGCTCACGCGCGCGTACATCTCCGAAATGAGTATTTGGCACGACCCCAGGGAGACACGCCATGATGGATATCGTAACCATCGGAGCTGTGACCACCGCAGTCATCAGCGGCCAGAGATAGAGAGGTGGCTCCCTTCCTTGCGCATGGCATACGGATAGATGTCCTTAGTGGTCAAATACAAACGCTGTGTTGCAGCTTGTCAGCGCTCCCCTGCCTTGACTCCTAAAGCATCCAGTGTGGCTTCTTCGTCAGGCCCGGCAGGATGGATGTTAAAGCTTTAACAGAAATCAAACCGGAATCAACAAATCAAATGAATTCAAAGAACACTCAGAGCTAGCATCCATGCAGGCTAGCGGGCGATTGATTTGCTGATTGTTTGATTTAACAAATTCATACGGGGGAAATTTTCTGCGCGTGAGGAACAGTGCGGTGTCCACCCGACAGGGTTCTCAACTTTTAGCCCCCCCTCCGCACTACATTCTTTTGTTGACGGACGCGGCCAGTTCCGGGCTGGCGAGCGAACCCAGTTTTGCATTGGCATTAAGAAGCAATTCCTCGTGTGGCCTGTTGCCATTGTCGAAGTGGACTCCGAGGTTCCATACATAGGCGTAGTTCTCGCAGCCATCGCGCCAGAGTTAGGCTATTTGACACCATAGACCGTGACTTGTCAGTTGTGATCGGGTAGGTGCTTGCTCGCCAATGATGTTAAGTTTTGTTAAGGTCTGCGCGCGTGGCATCAGCAGAGGAGGCCGCTCGAACAGCGCCGATTGGCATCCAGGTTTAACTTCATATTTCGCGGACGTAAAAATGTGAGGAGCAGGTCGGTTTCCTCGATGCGATCTTCCAAGTTTTGGGTAGCCCCTGTCCTCTTGGTTTCGTCTCGATAAGCCAAGTGGCACAGTTGACGAAATCACGGCCTTGCACATGGTTTCGGTGATGCCCGTCTGGCATCAAGAATGCGCTCGTGGGCTGAGCAAATGAAGTGCCAAAAAGCAACATCGACATGCTCTCCTAGCTCATCTCCTGAAGCTAGTAGGCGTTCTGGGTTGCCACCCATACCCACTTGCGCAACAATCAAAATATGGCATTTAATTGCCAAAATTTATCAATATGACCGCTTCGTCCCCAAGCCTCTCTGGTTGGTTGTAGCTAACAGTGAAGATTGAAATTGAGTTTATAAATGCACTCCCTACATCTGATTTTATGTGGTAAGTGAGTTAGAAATAAAATTTAGTGCATTGGGGTAATGAATTGATTCTCAAATTAAATAAATTGATATGAATAAAAATTTTATTAGATTAATTTTGTGTGCTTTTATTTTATTTCTATCAACTGCATATGCAGAAGAAACTGTCACCCCAAAATGGCTCGGCGCAAGCGGGGTAATATACGAAACACCCAAAAAAGCCTGCGATTCATTTGCAGCTCAAATGATATATTATCCCAATGCAATTGCTGCTGTTATTATCCCTGAGGATCCTGGATACTCAGGGCGATGGTGTGCAATATCAAACTCTGTAACAGGTGAAGGCTACCCAAGTACATACACCTATGCAACATGTCCTGCAAACAGTATGCTGGCCCCTGGCTTAGTTTGCCAGTGTATGTATGGTTATTTTGCAGAAGGTGATTCTTGTACGCCGCCGACAATTGAAATTAGCGGTGCAAGCAGTACAAGAGCACTCCCTTCTTTAGTTGGCCCCATAACGCAAATAGTATCCGTAACTCATAATGGGTCACCTAAAGAATCCGTGGGAGTGGATGTTGTTTTTCAAGTGGCTGGATCATCCGTCACGAGAGGCATTGGTGGCAAAACTAAGGCTGATGGTACATATGAATTTCTATTTGTGCCACCGTATTTTGAGAAGACAACTGTGACACTGACCGCATCGTGCGCGACTTGCTCCAATACCGACTCGAAGACTATTGACGTATTAAGCTCGGAGTTAGAAGAGCCGCAAATGTGCCGCCGCTGATCCCCTATTGCCTTATTGTCTTCTCACCATTAACGAATACCAGCCCACACCATGACCATTGATCCGCTCATCCGGCGCAAGCTGCAGCCTTTCTCTCTCAAACCCGCCTTGCGCGCCCTGATCGCTGTGGGTGTTTTTGGTGCTTTTGGTGCCCTCACCACCCTGGGCACCTTCACCTTCATGTCTGGCACCGCCCAAGCCCAGAGCATCCCCAATGGCCCCGAGAACTTCCAGGCGCAGACCGACTGGGTTGACCAAAGCCCCAGCCCACTCACCCTGGGCCACATCTACCGCAGCTTTGGCGACCCCGATGAAGATGCAGACATCGGCATGGGCAAGGGTTGGATGCACTCTTGGTCGGGCCGCATCAAGCTGCCCAAGTACTACGACGCGCGCTACCCCTCCAGCCTTGCAGTGATACTGCCCGATGGCACCTCGGCGCTGTTTCTCAAAGAAATGGGCGAGCAGTCCCCGTGGCTGGCGGCAACCGGTGCGGACTGGATTCAGGGCTCGGTGGGAGGCGCCTGGCAATACCATCGCGCCAGCGATGGCAGCTGGTGGAAGTTTGACAACAAAGGCTGGCTCACCCAGGTCACCTTGCGCAATGGCTGGAACTACAACATCCTGCATACCAACGGCAAGGTCCTGTCTGTTGCCAACTCCTTTGGGCGCGGGCTGGGCTTTAGCTACCGGACCGATGGCAGGCTGGGCTCCGTCACCTTGCCCGACGGCAACGCCGTCAACTACGACTACAACGCCAAGGGAAGCCTAAGCTCCGTCAAGGTCAACAGCTACCAGACCCACGCCTACAGCTACGGCAACATCACCTTCCCGGGCCTGGTCACTGCCGTGGGCGATGCCCAAGGGAACCAGATCCTGGGCTTTAGCTATAACCCTGATGGCTCGCTCAAAGAAACCACGCGGGCAGGCGTTAGCGGTATCTATAGCGTCTCGGTAGCCGGACATGCTTGGGTTCCATCCGGAGGTATGGTGGTCGCTGCCGGCACGGACAACTCCGACTGGTACAAAGCCTCGGTTACCACTACCGATCCCAATGGCAACAGCACCACCCGTCAGTACCAGGGTACGGCCTCTGGTGTGCGCCTGAGTGGGCAAAGCAATGCACGCTTCTGGGACAAGTTCAAGGAAGAGCTCAACACCGACCTGCTGCCTGCCTCAAAAGAAGACTTCCAAGGCAACAAAACCACCTACCAGTGGAACACCAACCGCCAGTTGATCACCCAGGTGGTGGCTGCCTCCAACCGCCCAGAGGCCCAAATGGCCCAGATTGAATGGCATGACGCCATGTCATTACCCACCAAGATCACCGAGGCGGGGCGCATCACCCAACTGAGCTACGACGACGGCGGCAACCTTGTGGGCACGCTGGTCACGGACACGGCCAGCGGCAAAGCCTACTCCAGCGCCTGGGCCTACAACCCCAATGGCCTGCCGTACTCCTACACCGATGCGGGCGGCCAGACCGTGTTTGGCTACGACACCAAGGGTAACCTGAGCAAGGTCACCGACCCCCAGGGGCGCATCAGCCAGTACACCCACGATGGCGCAGGCCGTATCCTCACCGCGACCGAACCCTCTGGCCTTGTGCGCAACTACAGTTACAACCCCAAGGGCCAGCTCACCAGCTTCAGTGCAGGGGGCTTGCTCACCACGCTCAACTACCTGCCCAACGACAAGCTGGGCACCGTCACATTCGCCAACGGCTACGCCATCACCTACCAGTACGACGGCGCCCTGCGCACCAGCAACTGGAGCGACAACCGGGGCAACTCCGGCCAGTACACCCTCGACGCGCAAGACAACGCCACCAGCGCCACCGTCAAGGACAGCGCGGCCACTACCGCCTTGCAGGTACAGCGCACGATCAACAGTCTTAACAAGGTGGCGAGCGAGACCCGAGGTGCCAACCAAAGCACAAGCTTGGGCTATGACGCCAATGGCGACTTGGTCTCTGCCAGCAATGGCCTGTCTCAAACCACCACGCTTGCAGTGGACGGCCTGCGCCGCTTGAACAAAGTGACCGACCCGCTGAACAACGCAGCCTCGCTCACCTACGACCAGTTGGACAGTGTTACCGCCGCCAAAGACTTCAAAGGCGTCACCACCAGCTACACCCGAGACGCACTGGGCAACGCCAAGCAAGAGGTCACCCCCGATGCAGGCACGGGATCCGCCACCTACGACGTGCGCGGCCTCCTGGCATCCACTACCGACGCCACAGGCCGCACCATTGGTGTAGAGCGCGATGCGCTGGGCCGCATCACCAAGATCAACTACAACAACGGCACATCGTCTGTGCTGCGCTACGACCTCACCGGCACCACCTACAACACCGCTGCCGCGCCCAATGCCAGCATCGGGCACCTGAGCGAAGTGCAGGACCCGGGAGTCACCACCCAGTACCAGCGCGACGCCCTGGGCCGCGTGCTGCGCAAGACCCAGATCCTGGCAGGGGGCACCACCAAATCCATTGCCTACACCTACGTGCCTGCAGGCCAGGGCGGTGCGGGTAGTGTGCAAAGCATCACCTATCCATCTGGCAAGCAACTGGCCTACCAGTACGACAGCACCGGCCTCATCACTGGCATGCAGTGGAACGGCACGGCACTCCTCTCGGGCCTGACTTGGAACCCGCTGGGCATGCCCAAGGGCTGGAGCTGGCCCGGCATCCTGGCTGCGCCAGGAGCCACCGCCAAGCTGGCAGAAGCGCGCAGCTACAACACCGCAGGCCAGCTCACCCACACCGGCATCCTCGACCTCACCTGGGACGCGGCAGGGCGCGTGTCTGCCATTGAGCAAAGCCAGATGGTGCCCGCCGCTGCAAGCGCCGGGGGCGCAGCCACCACCACCGTGCAGGCCCGCATCGCCAGCGCCTACACCTACGACGCAGCCGGGCGCATGACCGCCAGCGGCCACAGCCTCCAAAGCACACCTGCTGTCAACTGGCCCAAGGTGGGCGCCCTGGCCACGGGCCTCTTGGATGTCGCAGGCTACAACTCCATGGGCTATGCGTACGACGCCAACGGCAACCGCCTCTCGGCCTCCACCGTCAAGACGCCTGCATCGGGTAGTAGTGCTACCACCACCCGTACCTACAGCCTGACCGCTGGCACCAATGTGCTGGCCAGCATTGCCAGCACAACGACTCCGGGCAACGCAGCGAGCACCAAAACCTACCAGTACGACGCAGCAGGGGCCATCACCTCAGCCACTACCAGTGGCACCACCAGCGGAGCCCAGTACCTGCACTACGGCGCCAATGGCCGCGTTGCCAAAGTCACCGGCACGGCCAGCAGCACCGACCCCAGTGCTGTGAGCTACCTCTACAACAGCGCGAGCCAGCGCCTGCTCAAAACCGATGCACGGCAAAGCACCACGGCCCCGCGCACTGAGCACACCCTCTACAGCGAAGAAGACAGCGCGCAACTCCTGGGCACCTACAGCAACCAGCGCAGCGCAAGCTCGGCAGCGCCTGCAGGCGAGATGGACAGCACCGAAGTCATCTACCTGCCCACCGCCCAAGGCATGGTGCCGGTGGCGACCCAGATCAACGGGCGGCTCTACGCCATCCATGCGGACCACCTGAGCACCCCCAGGCGCCTGACCAACCAGCAAGGGCAAGTGGCCTGGCAGTGGCTCCTGACCGGGTTTGGCGAAGTGAGCCCGACCACCGGGGCGAAAGGCTACGTGCAAGCGGACAGCCCAGTGGCAAATAGCCTGCCCAGCTACGCGCCAGAGGTGACGTTCAACCTGCGCTACCCGGGCCAGCAGTGGGACGAAGAGACGCAGCTGAGCTATAACGTCAACCGGTACTATGGGCCGCAGGAGGGGCGGTACATCCAGGCCGATCCGATTGGGCTGGCGGGTGGGTGGAATCGGTTTGGGTATGTGGGCGGGAATCCTCTGAGTTTCACTGATCCTCGCGGATTAGATAATCCCGGCATGGGTCCATACGGTCCTCCTTGGACAGGGGTGTGGCGCTGCCAAAGACCTATCAACATAAGCTGGGTTGGTGGCGCTAGTGCTGCGCTGCCGAATCACAACTGGCTGCTCACGGGATCATATGAGTCAGGAATGGGAGCGCAGTGCCCAGTTCCTGGGCAGGGATGCTCTGATATACCGGGTGCATTAACCCAGACGATTGACCATCGAGGCCAAAGTTGGCAGCCTGGCTCTCAATGTGTCCCGGTTCCTGATGTGGATGAACAGTGTGTGAGTTCGGCAATTCGTCCTGGACAGACCACAGGACGTTGGATGCCATGGAATCAGTGCCAAAGTTTTGCTGATGAAGTTTTGGATCGTTGTTCCATAAAACCACGAGTTCCTTTTCTGCCGGGATGGGGTCAATCTTGGAGGTAAACCAACCATGCGACCTATATTAATAACAGTACTATGCGTTCTCTTGGCCTTATTTTTTGGATTTTGGGGAATTCAAACGGCTTGGATTGGATCGCTTCCAAATCAAAATCCTAATGAATATGAGGTCCGGGCAACAATACAGCTTGGTCTTGGATTATTGTTTTTTCTAGCGCCATTTCTATTTTGGATTATTTTTTGGAGAAAAAAATAGTCAATTTTCAATAGAAAAGCCACCTGCAATCCCATGCCAGCCGCAATGGTTGGGGATTCAGGTGGCTTCATTGTTGGTGCCAGCGTTGTATCTTCGCTACGAACTGTGCTGCGCCAACATCGCCTCGATCACGTCAATCACCATGCGCTGGCGAGGCTTGGGTGGCGTGAATGGTGCTAACAGATGTGGTTGTCCTTAAATTTATGAAACTTAACAGCAAACAAGTCGCAGCGGTCATAGCCTTGCAAAGTAATGATCGATATGAGAACTTCATTAAAGTCATTGTTGACTGGCAAGAGGTATGGGGGCTCTACCAAAATGGCTGGGCACTTGCCGGTGCCGACGATGGGACCACTGTTTTTCCTTTGTGGCCTGCAAAGGAGTATGCTCAGCTATGTGCTGAGGGGGAATGGATAGGGTACGAGCCTCGTGCTATCTCATTGAATGAGCTTATGGAAAATCTACTGCCGAAATTGAAGAAAGACGGCTTGTTTCCTGGGGTTTTTTATACGCCATCGAACAGAGGTTTGACACCATCTGTGGATGAGTTCAAAAGCGCAATAGAAGCCGAATTATCGAACTACTAAATTGCTAAAAGATCCTGATTTTTTTATTCATCACAGGGGGGCTATTCCATCGAAGCCATCCAGCCATACAGTTCTTCCCAGTTTGCTTCTATTCAAACGACACTAATATTTACCTGGTTGCAGCGGGACGTAACTTCGGCGCCTCTCTGCCTAAAAGCGTCTCCAAGAGACCGCAACGGGCTGACTCCGCAACATGAGGTGCCGGTGTTGTTGAGTTGAAGGCAACCTCGCGCGCGCGTACTGGTCTCAAAACCGGGCACTGGCGTGGCGTGTTTCTACCCTTCGCCAACAGAATCGTTTTGCGCTCCAGGTGCCGG
>NZ_JBNDIT010000030.1:0-25319 GCF_050434545.1 Comamonas sp. 4034
CAGTTTGTGGTGCGGTACTTGCGCCGACCCCAGTTCGTCTCACTCATCATCCGAGCCTACTACCGCTGCGGCCCGGATTTGTGCAACAAAGCCCTTTAGATGTGCGCGAGATTGCGAAAATTTAAAATGCAACAAGGGGCTGGGTTTCTCGGGGCGTATTGCCCGGATTTGCCCAAGCTCGCGCATTTGACGGTTGTCGTAGCGGTACCGTTTGAGGCTGTACGAACTGCCCCTGGCCAGGGGCAGTTCAGTCATGGCTTTCCTTTCCTCCATGTATGGGAGGAGGGTCAAATGACCTCTGATTTCGCCAGGCTCGCCAATGCCTCCGGTGGCAGCAACAGTACCTCTTGAAGAACCTGTACGGTGTGAGCTCCCAGTTGAGGGGGCGTTAGATGCATGACAGGCGTCCGGGAAAAGTTGAGTGGACTGCGTAGCGTTGGAATGTCTGTTTGTCTTCCATGTTGCAAGGTGAGCGCCAGCGCTCTATGTTGTGTTTGGGGTTCTGCAAAAACCTGGGCCATGTCATTGATGGGGCCGCAGGGGACTCCTGCGTTTTCCAAGGCATCCAGCAGTACGGATCGAGAATGCTTGAGAACTGCCTCGGCCATGGCGGAACGCAAGCTGTCGCGGTTGGCTACGCGGCTGGCATTGGTCGCGAACTCGGCTTGCTTTGCAAGTTCTGGCATGCCCAGTACTTGGCAACAGGCACTGAACTGTGCGTTGTTGCCCGCTGCAATGATGAGCTGTCCGTCGGCGCAGGCAAAAACTTCGGACGGTGACGCTATAGGGTTGGTGTTTCCAACGCGCTCCGGGCTCTTGCCGGTCATCAAATATCCCAAGGCCAGATGGCCGTTGAGCGCGACGGCCGAGTCGATCATGGCGCAGTCGATGTATTGGCCTTCGCCTGTGCGCTGGTGGTGGAATAGCGCTCCTAGAATCGCGATGGCTGCATTCTGCCCTGTAACCACGTCGGTGATCGGGATGGAGGTTCGCATCGGCCCTGCACCTGCACTACCTTCGGGCTGACCACAGGTGCTCATCATGCCAGCCATGCCTTGCAGGATGAAGTCGTATGCAGGCCGCTGGGCCATCGGGCCCGTCTGTCCAAAGCCGGTCAGCGAGCAATAGACCAGATCGGGCTTGATCTTCTGCAGGCTTGCATAGTCCAGCCCGTATTTTTTCAGCCCACCCGCCTTGTAGTTCTCGACCACCACATCGCATTGCGCCGCCAATTGGCGCACGAGATCGGCTCCTTGGGCTTGGCTGATGTCGATGGTGACCGAGTGCTTGCCGCGGTTATAGGCCAGATACAGCGCCGAATCGTTGCTGTCTTTCCCATCCTCGTCCGGGAGAAAAGGCCCCATGCGACGGGTATCGTCGCCGTCATTGGGCTTTTCGATCTTGTAGACGGTTGCTCCCATGTCGGCAAGGTGCTGTGTGCATAGGGGGCCAGCGATGACGCGTGTGAGGTCGAGCACCTTGATGTTTTGCAAAATGGCAGACATGGTGCTTACTCCAGGCGGATATTGGCTTGCTTGACGACCTGTGCCCAGCGCTTGGCTTCGCTGTGCATAAAGCTGTTGAACTGGGCGGGCGTTCCGCCGACGGGGTCGATGCCGTACTCTATGAGCTTGGCATGCACGTCCGGAGAGTCGATGGCCGCTTGCAGTTCAGCCGAGAGTTTGTTGATGATGGCGCTGGGAACTTTGGCAGGGGCGAGCAAGCCGATCCAGCTGCCACCGGTCATGCTCGGGTAACCGAGTTCGCTCATGGTGGGTACGTCGGGAATGCTGGGCCAGCGCTTTTCGCTGGTGATGGCCAGTGCGTTCAGCTTGCCGGCCTTGACCTGCGGCATCATGGTTTGCACTGAGTCGAACGCCATGGCTACCTGGCCAGAGAACATGTCGGTCAAGGCAGGAGCCATGCCTTTGTAGGGGATGTGTGTGAGCTTGACCTTGGCAGCCTGTCCAAACAGCTCCCCAACCAGATGCGCGCCAGAGCCCGTGCCGCTGGAGGCAAAGCTCGCCTTGTCAGGGTTGGCTTTGGCCCATTGCACAAATTCAGGCAGGGTTTTGGGTTGCAGTGCGGCGCTGGACACCATGAGCAACGGGATATGCCCAAACTGGCTCACGCCGGTCAGGTCGGTCAACGGTGAGAAGCTCATTTTGGGGTATAGGCTGGGGTTTACCACGTGGCCTGCCACGACGACCAGCAATGTGTAGCCATCGGGGGTGGACCGGACCACATTCTGCGAGCCGATCTGGCCGTTGGCGCCAGGCAGATTCTCCACCACTACCGGTGTTTTCAGGCGCTCGGACAGCTTCTGGGTGACCAGGCGCGTCACTGTGTCAGAGACACCGCCAGCGGTATAGGGCACCACCATGCGGATCGGGCGGCTGGGATAGTTTTCTTGCGCCATGGCGTAGGGGACGGCGATGGCGGCGCAGAGCACCAGGGCCATCTGTGTCAGGCGAATGCCCAAGCCTTTTCGTTTGCCGGTTGCCAAAGCTGTTGCCGCAGGCCGCTGCGCTGGTGTTGCTGATACTTGGTTCATGTTGTCTCCTCGGGGTATATGGTTGTCGTGAAAAGAGAATTTCAGTCCAGAAGCAGATGCCGCGGGACCAGAACCGGAATGCTCAGCAGCATTTGTGCAAATGATTTGCCCAAAGGGTCTGAGCGCAGGCTGCACACGCCGCCGCCGGCGAGGGCGTTGTGCAGAACAAAGTTGACGGCATGCAGGCCAGGTGCTTCGTAGCGCTGGACAGTGCCTTGCACCAGATGGCTGAAGTACTGCAGGACCCGCGCGGTGGTCAACTGCTCCAGCAATACAGGATAGAGCTCGGGGGTTCGGGCAATCACGCCGATGTTTTCATCATCGCCTTTGTCGCCACTGCGTGCCCAGGCAATGCGAACCAGTTCGACTTGCTCACGCTCGCCATTCAGTGTCAGCGCCGCAGTAGCCAGGGCGTGGTGTGGCGCAGAGGATGGTTCGGTAATCGTGGGCGCAGCGATCAGCTGTTTCGACTCTCCCTGGAGCGTGACCGTCATCGAAACCAGCTGTTTGGGAACCAGGAAGGAGAAGACCTTGAAAACAGGCTGAATATCTGCCCTCCCAGAAAAGGAGGAGCGGGTGCCCGGCCCCATCGAGGTGCCTGCGGACGCACATTCGCGTTGCAGAAATGAAAGGCCCTTGGCCATGGCATGGCGTGCAGCAATGCGCAAGATGATTTCACGCGTAGGCAGCGGCCGAGCATTGGGCCCGTAGAGCGATTCGCTGCCCAGCAGTTCCACACAGGTTTCCGAATAGTCGGGCAGGTCTTGGCCGGCCAATTGCTCCCGGGTGCGCTGGAGCAGGGCATCCGCGGTCTTGCGGGCCTTGGCCGGTGCGTCCAAACCGCGTATCGCCATCAATACCTGCAACTGGTAGCCATCCAAGTAGGTGCCATTGGCCTTGTAGCTCGCCGTAGGCGCTTGGCCTCGGGCGCCTTGCACTCGTACCCTGTTGGCGTCGATGGTCTGCACCGTGACTTGGCGAAAGTCGCAAGTCACATCGGGCATCAGGTAGCAGGCGGGGTCGCCTACCTCGTACAGAATCTGTTCCGAGACGGCGCCTCGATGAATCAGCCCGCCCGTACCTGTTGGCTTGCTCAGTGTGAAAGCGCCGTTCGGCTCGCAGTCGATCACCGGGTAACCCATATGCGCCCAGTCCGGCACCAGATGCCAGTCGGTGAAAAGGCCGCCGGTCGCCTGCGCGCCGCATTCGATGACATGGCCTGCCAAGGTGCCGGCGGCCAGGCGGTCCCAGTCGTCCCAGGCCCACTGAAACTCATGGGCCAGCACGCCTACCACCACGGCGCTGTCCACACAGCGACCGGTGATGACCATATCGGCCCCCATGGCCAGAGCTTGTGCAATGCCTTGCGCCCCGGTATAGGCGTTGGCAGAGCTCAACTGCTCGGGCGGCATCTCGTGGGTGTACATGTCCTTTAGGCCTTGCTGGCGCAGCGTGGTGAAGATCTCACTCACGTCGTCACCCGTGACAACCGCGATCTTCAGCGCCAGGCCCTGGGTTTCTGCCTCCTGGATCAATGCCTGGGCGCAAGCCATGGGGTGGAGCCCGCCCGCGTTGGACACCACCCGGATGCCTTTGGTGTGCAGTTCACGCAGATGGGGAGCCATGGCGACGCTGACGAAATCAGTGGCGTAGCCAAGCGCTGGGTTCTTGCTGCGGGCCCGCGCCAGGATGGCCATGGTGGTTTCGGCCAGGTAGTCGTATACCAGGTACTGCAACCCTGGCACTTGCAGCAACTGGGGTGTGGCAATGCTGGAGTCACCCCAGAATCCGCTGGCACCACCGATGCGGACGCTGCGGCTGGCAGAGGAGGGTGCGGTGCTCATGCGAGCTCCTCGATGCGCAGCAACAGGCTGCCTTTGGTGGCCTGGGTGTTGGGGCTGGCATGCAACTCCACCACCCGGCCGGCGATGGGGGCCGTCAAGCTGTGTTCCATCTTCATGGCCTCCAGCACTGCCAGTGGTTGGCCCTGGCTGACGGTCTGACCTAGCTCCACCACCACGGCAGCCACGCGGCCGGTCAGAGGTGCGGTGACTGCGCCGCCGCTCTGCACGGCATGGCTGGATTTGTGTGCATCGGCTTGCTCGATGTGCCAGGCCTGTCCGGCATGGAACAGCTCCAGTTGCAGCCCGTCGCGCACGGCGATGGCCTTTTCTACCAGGCCATTGCACTCCACTTGGAAGTGCTGGTGCTCGGCGTCGAACCAGCGCAGATCGCGCAGGAGGAAAACCAGTGCATCGGCACCAGCTTGTGCCTCGGGGGCGTTCAGGCTGATCTTCCAGGCGTCACCCATGGCTTGTACCTCGGCACGCCAGCGTTGCTGTCCAACGGCGAGCTCCAGCACGGCTGGGGAGCGTTGCAGATGGCTGCTGGAAGGGGCGCGAGCCAACAGCGCCAAGGCTGCGAAAGCAAGGCTGCGAGCACAGGCCACTGGTGGAGCTGCCAGGCAGTGGCCCATATACTGCTGCACAAAGCCCGTGTGGATGTCCTTGCCTTGGGTGAACTGAGGGCTGCGCAGGCATTCGACCAGGAAATGCTGGTTGCTGGGTACCCCGAGCAACACGCAGTTCTGCAAGGCGGCTACCAACTTGCGCCGCGCCTCTTCGCGGTTGCTGCCATGCACCACAACCTTGGCAATCATGGAGTCGTAATAGGGGCTGATGGTGCAGCCACTGCGCAATGCCTGCTCCACGCGCACCTCCAAAGGCTGCAGATGCGTGGCCAGTGAAGCAGGAGTGGCTGCATTGGGTGCCTGCCAGTACAGGACCTTGCCTGTCTGTGGCAGAAAACCTGCAGCCACATCTTCGGCTGTGAGTCGGGCTTCAATCGCGTGGCCGTGGATGCCGATGTCGCTTTGCTGCAAGTCGAGTGCCTCGCCGGCAGCGATGCGCAACTGCCATGCCACGAGATCCAGGCCGGTGATGGCCTCGGTCACTGCATGCTCAACCTGCAGGCGGGTGTTCATTTCCATGAAGAAAAAGTCACCATGGGCATCGAGCAGAAACTCCATGGTTCCGGCGCCGATGTAGCCGATCGCCTGGGCGGCCTTGACCGCAGCGTCGCCCATGCGCTGGCGTATCTCTGGGGTGACTGCGGTGGAGGGTGCTTCTTCGATCACCTTCTGGTGGCGGCGCTGGATGGAACAGTCGCGCTCGCCCAGATGAATGCAATGGCCGTGGCTGTCGGCCAGCAGCTGGATCTCGATGTGGCGCGGGGCCAGAATGGCCTTCTCCAGAATCAGTTCTGCGCTGCCAAAGGCCTGCAAAGCCTCGGAGCGTGCCGATGCCAGAGCGCTTGGCAGATCTGCTGCCGTTTGAACGAGGCGCATGCCCCGGCCGCCGCCACCTGCCGCAGCCTTGACCATGACGGGATAGCCCATCTGCAGAGCCGCTGCAACAAAGGCGGCATCTGCCTGGTCGGCACCCTGGTAGCCGGGAATGCAGGGCATATTCGCTTGCATCATCAACTGCTTGGCGCGGGCTTTGTTGCCCATGGCCTTGATGGCTGCGCCGGTCGGGCCGATAAAGACCAGACCAGCCTGGTCTACGGCGTTGGCGAAGTCTTCGTTCTCGGCCAGAAAGCCGTAGCCCGGATGGACCGCATCGGCTCCCGCCTGTTGGGCTGCGGCCAGAATGGCTTCGATGTTCAGGTAACTCTCACGCGGCAGTGCAGCGCCCACGCAGACAGCGGCATCAGCTGCTTGCACATGGGGGCTGTCGCGGTCGGCGTCGGAATAAATGGCCACCGTGCGAAAACCCAGCAGGCGTGCGGACTGAATGATACGCAGTGCAATCTCGCCACGGTTGGCGATGAGCACGCTGTGAAAGGGGCGGATTTGTTTGGTGACGGACATAGGCGGCTCAGGTATTGGGAGTGGCGGGCGTTGCTTGATCGCTGCCTTGGGCTTGGCGAATCTGCTCGGCGTTGAAGCTGGCATGCCAGCGTGCGGGGCGCTTTTCCTTGAAGGCGGCAATGCCTTCCGGCCCTTCGTTGCGCATGCAGGCCGAAAAGGACTCGGCGGCAACATCCAGCATTTGAGGCAAAGGCTGGACGGGGTCGCTACGGACAAACAAGCGCTTGAGCGCCTGGTTGGCCCCAGGAGCACAGCGACACATGCGGCTGAGCCATAGCGCCAGGTGCTCATCCAGCGCGTCACTATCGGGTACCAGCTCATCCACCAGGCCCAGTGCAACGGCCTGCTTCCCGCTGACACGCTCACCGAACAAGCCCAGGCGCAAGGCGTTGCGCCGGCCCAGGCGAGCTTCCACAAAGGGGGCAATCTGTGCAGGAATGATGCCCAGGGCGGTTTCGGTCAGCGCGAACCTGGCGTCTTCGGTGGCGAGGACGATGTCAGCCGTACAGGCCAGGCCCATGCCGCCGCCCATGGCAGCGCCTTCTACCGCAGCAATGATGGGGATGGGCAAGGCAGACCACAGCTCCAGGAACTTGCCGAATTCGCGGTTGCGGGCTGCAATGGGGTCTTGCGCTGGCTCCGTCTGTTGGTGGGCATCAAGGCGGGACTGGAAGCTGCCGATATTGCCGCCAGCGCAGAAAAAGCCCTGGCTGCCGCGCAGCACGATGGCGCGCAGGGCTGCATCGGCTTGCGCAAGCGTGCTCACCTGGTAGAGCTCGGCCGTGACTTCAGGCGAGAGCGCGTTGCGGGTCTCTGGGCAGTGCAGGGTGACGAACAGCACGTCCTGGACGCGGTTCACTCGCAAGTGGTTGTAGTGGTTCATGGAATTTTCAGGTATGGCTGGGCGGAAGGGCGCGGGCTCAGACGCTGAAATCCATCAATCCCATCTTGCGGGCAATCACCATCATCATCACTTCGTCGGCCCCGCCACCGATCGAGCCGAGGCGGTAGTCGCGATAGGCCCGAGAGACGCGGTTCTCCCAGGTGTAGCCCATGCCGCCCTGGAACTGCATGCACCAATCGGCCACTTCGCGGCCCAGGCGTCCTGCCTTGAGCTTGGCCATGGATGCCAGCTCGATCACGTCTTCGCCTTGCACATAGGCGGCGGTGGCGCGGTACACCAGTGAGCGCAAGGCCTCAATCTCGGTCTTGAGCTCGGCCAGCTTGTATTGGATGAACTGGTTGTCCAGCAGCGGGCGGCCAAAGGCGATGCGCTGACGCAGATAGTCGGCGGTCTCCTGGATCAGCTCCATGCTGGCGAGGCGGCGGGCTGCACCGTCCAGACGCTCTTCCTGGAACTGCTTCATCTGGTAGATGAAACCCATGCCTTCTTCGCCAATGCGGTGCCGCACGGGCACGCGCACGTCGTCAAAGAAGATCTGTGCGGTGTCGGAAGACCACATGCCGAACTTCTTGATCTTCTGCACGCTGATGCCCTTGGCACGTTGGCCTTTCTCTTTGAGCGGTACGATGATGAGCGACTTGTTCTTGTGCGGCGAGCCTTCCGAGGTATTGGCCAGCAGGCAGATCCAGTCGGCCTGGGTGCCATTGGTGATCCACATCTTGGAGCCATTGATGATGTAGTCATCGCCATCGCGGCGCGCCGTGGTCTTGAGCGACGAGACATCGGAGCCCGCGCCTTGCTCGGAGACACCGATGCTGCAGACCACGTCACCCGCAATGGCGGGGGCCAGAAACTCCTGGCGCAACGCGTCGGAGCCAAAGGCCGCCAACGCGGGTGTTGCCATATTGGTCTGTACGCCAACACCCATGCTGACGCCCTGGGCCTTGGCATGTCCTATGGCTTCGGCAGCAGCCAAGGCATAGGAGAAATCCAGGCCCAGACCACCGTAGGCCTCAGGTTTGGAAATACCCAGAAAACCCAATTGCCCCATCTTCTTGAAAAGCGCGTGGGCGGGAAAAATCTCGTTGGCTTCCCATTCGTCGACAAACGGGTCGATCTCATTGGTCACAAAGCGACGGAGGCTGGCCATCAGTTCATGGTGTTCGGCGGTATAGAGCATGGTGTATTCCTGGAAGTCAAAGGAGTGATGGCAGCATCAGAAGCGCGCCACACCAAAAGAGAGAGGGCGAAGACGTCGCTGCTCAGCCTCGCGGATGGTGGCCAGTGCGAACAACAGCACATCGCGGGTAGCGCGCGGGTCAATCACTCCATCGTCGAGCAGATGGCCGCTGGTATAGAAAGCGCTGGCCTGTTTGTCGAAGTGGGTGACGATTTCCGTCTTTTGCTTCGCAAGCGCAGCCTCGTTGACGGGCTCATTTTTTCGCTCTGCTTTGGCGCGCTCGACAATCTCCAGCGTGGCCGCCGCTTGTTCGCCGCCCATGACCGCTGTGCGGGCGTTTGGCCAGGAAAAGCAAAAACGCGGCTTGAAGGCACGGCCACACATGCCGTAGTTGCCAGCACCAAACGAGGCACCGCAGTAAATGGTGACCTGTGCCACGGTGGAGTTCGACAAGGCCTGGATCAGCTTGGAGCCGTGCTTGATCATGCCGGCCTCTTCCGAGGCTCTGCCCACGATGAAACCCGTGGTGTTCTGCAAAAAGACGATTGGCGTCTGGCTTTGGTTACACAACTGAATAAACTGAGCAGCCTTGGTGGCACCTGCCGGGTCCAGCGGGCCGTTGTTGCTGATGAATCCGACCACACTCCCGTCCATGCGGCCATGGCCGCAAATGGTGGCTGGGCCATAGTCGGGCTTGAAATCCATCCAGCGCGAGTCATCCACCAGGCGGGCAATCACTTCGCGCATGTCCATGGGCTTTTTGTGCTCCAGCACCATCACACCTGCCAATTGTTCGGGCTCCAGGCGTGGGGCAACGGTGTTGCTGCCGATCAGGGCCAAATCCCAGTTCAGGCTGCCCACAATGTCGCGAGCGATGGCAATGGCGTGGGCATCGTCTTCGGCCACGTACTCGGCCAGGCCGCTGATAGCCGCATGCATATTGGTGCCGCCCAGGTCTTCGGCGCTGGCAATCTCGCCGGTGGCAGCTTTGAGCAAAGGCGGTCCGGCCAAAAATGCACGTGCCTGACCGCGCACCATGACCACATAGTCCGACAGACCCGGCATATAGGCACCGCCTGCGGTGGATGATCCGTGCACCACAGTGATGACCGGCAAGCCGGCCGCCGACATGCGGGCCAGGTTGTAGAACATGCCGCCGCCCCGGATGAATTTGTCCACCCGGTATTGGCGCAGGTTGGAGCCGGCCGATTCCACCAAATGGATGAAGGGCAGCTTGTTCTCCAGTGCAATCTCCTGGCAGCGCATGAGCTTCTGGTTGCCCGCTTCGGTCAGCGCACCGGCGTTGATCCCCGAGTCGGTCGCCACCACCATGCAGCGCACGCCATTGACGATGCCGATGCCGGCAAGCTGAGAGCCGCCAGGGATGGTTGCATCCAGGTCGTCGCTGTCCATGCCATAGCCTGCCAGATTGCACAGCGGCAGAAACGGCGCAAGCGGATCGAGCAGGTGAGCAAGGCGCTCGCGGGGGAGCAATGCGCCGCGTTTGGCAAAGGTGGCCTTGGCCTGGGCAGACTTGTGCATCGCACGCTGCTCCAGTGCCTGCAACTGCTCAATCAGTGCGAGCATGCCGGAGCGCTGCAGCCCGTACTCCGGGCTGTGGACTTGAATGCGGGTGTCAAACGGTGTCATGGGGAAAGCTGCGCAAGGGCAATCAATGGTGTTGTCCGTGATTGAAAAAGATGCGGTTCGACAAGACAAACGAAAAAGCAGGTTTTGTGCACTATGTGCACAAATCAGGGATTGCCCGAGGGTGTCAGTGCCTGTGAAGGAGCACTATGTAGCCATGACGAAAGCTAAGCAAATAGCCGCAGATGGAAGCGGCCCAGGCCGATCCCATGGTGCCCAAAGTGTGGATCGCGCCCTAGAGCTATTGAGTCTGGTGGCAGCCCAACATGGAGAAGGCATCAAGATCCCGGCGCTGGTGCAGCGGGCGGGGCTGGATCGCACCACCGTGCATCGCTTGATCAAAGCGCTGGAGCGGCACCAGTTGGTGCACCGAGAAGCGCGCACCGAAGGCTATCGTCTGGGTCTGGAAGCCTATGCCCTGGGCCAGGCCAGCATGCCTCGGCCTCCGTTGGTGCGGCAATACACGGCCTTGATGAAGTCCCTTGCTCGTCGCGTGGATGAGCCCTTGTTTCTCGTCGCGCGGGCGGGTGATTACAGCCATTGCCTGCATATGGAAGCTGGTTCGCGACCAGTCAAAACCTTCAGCGAAACTGTGGGCGGCATCCGCCTGCTGGGCCTGGGTGTGCCGAGCTTCGCCATGCTCTCGCACATGGGCGATGGCGAAGTGCTGGCGCATTACGAGCGCTTTCAAGAAGAGTATCTGAAGAACCGGATGACACTTGCCCGTCTGCGCAGATGGGTGGAAGAGGGGCGGAAACAAGGCTTCTCGCACATCCACGGCAAGGGCGTGCGAGGCGTGGGCGTTCGCTTTTCCTTTGGGGTCAGCGGCGAAGCTGCCCTGGGTTTCGTGGCTCCGTCGTCTCGCCTGAGCAGAAATGCGGCCATTGATATTGGCAACTGGCTGAGGCAGGAAGTGGTAGCCATGCAAACACACGCCAGGTTCTAGAGTATTCCGCAATCCATTGCCGACCTTTTGATCTGCACTATTTTTGATCTGCACTATCACTGCTACAGAGGGCCACAGCGCTCTTTGCGCTAGATCTTTCTTGTATCTGGAGAATGATCAGTCGTAAGGCAGGAGGAGAGACGCCACCTTACTTCAGGTCAGGGCCACATCGGCCCTGATACGCGTGAGTGTTTTGATGGGCACGAGCTGCATCACGCTTATTGCTATGACTCCAAGCCTCTTGAAGATGCCGTGATCTGACCTCAGAAGGGCAAAATCATGGACTTTGGGAAGCAGGATTGGGTCGCTCGGATGGTCTTGAAGTTCGCGGAACTTGCCTAGAGCCCTGCGTTGCTTAACGCCGTGCGGGCGGTTTTATCTTTATTGCTGGCGATTGCGATACTTGAACCAGGCCGCCCATATGAAAAGTGCCGCCAGCAGCAAAGTCAGCGCGACATCAACCCCTTTCCCAAAGTGTCGATAGAGCCAAAAAAGACGGCCACTCATCACGACCCGCTCTCCAGCTTCATAGGCTACTAGTTGCAAGTAGCTGTGTACACCGGAAGCGAGTATTAGCAGCGTGGCCACTACATACGTTAGCCAATGGTCAAGGATTTTTCTTAGCATGGTGAGTCCTGTGAGCCGAGGTGCGACAGTTGGGATCAGCGCAATCATAGATTCGACATATGGTGGCCTAGGGGGTGCTTATTTGAACAAGTGTTAGGCAGGATAGGGTTTCGCAGCGACTAAGGGTAAAAAAGGCCAGCGGCAGCAGGCTTTGTCGTTGGCTGTCTGTACTGAGCACTGTGAGAAAAAACGCCCGGAGGCGGTTTGGTGGTGCCAATGTTCTTCAGGCTGGGAAACGGAGATTGGCAAAGCATCAAAGTACAACTCGTCAATCAGACCACGGTTGTGGTGGCTTGGCTTGAACCAATCAGCTTCCCTGAAACTGGGACAGATTCAGATCTGTAGGAACTGTCTCGGGCAAGTCCCCTATACTCGCGACAACTTCGAGCAAGGAACACAAGGAGACGCCATGTCGATCCCTGTCAGCACCACCGGTGGAACACCTTACGGCACGATTCCTCCCGCTTCCCCTCTACCTCGGCGCAAGCCCATCAGCCTGCCTCGTCTGAACCAGATGCGGGAGGCGGGCGAGAAGATCAGCATGATCACTGCCTATGATGCCACCTATGCCGCCATCGCAGATGCGGCTGGCGTGGAGTGCATTCTTGTTGGCGACTCCCTGGGAATGGTGTGCCAGGGATTGCATAGCACCGTCGGCGTTTCGCTGGACGCCATGGCTTACCACACCGAGTGCGTGGCGCGAGGTCTGCATCGTGCCCAAGGAACCGCCTGGTTGATCTCCGATCTTCCCTATGGCAGTTATTCCGCAAGCCCCGAGCAAGCCATACATAGCGCCACGCGCCTGATGCAGGCCGGTGCGCACATGGTCAAACTGGAAGGAGGCGGCTGGACCGCGCCTGTGGTGCAATTTCTGGTTGAACGCGGCGTTCCTGTATGTGCGCACCTGGGCCTCACGCCACAGACCGTGCATGCGCTGGGGGGCTATCGCGTACAGGGCCGCGACGCTATGGCCGCAGCCGCACTGCACGAACAGGCCTTGGAGCTTCAGGATGCCGGGGCATCCATGCTTGTGCTCGAAATGGTGCCTGCCGAACTCTCGCGCAAGCTCACGCAGGCCCTGCAGCGCTGCCATACGATTGGCATCGGCGCAGGTAGCGGTACCGCAGGGCAGGTGCTCGTGATGCACGACATGCTCGGCGTGAACCTTGGCAACAACGCCAGATTTGTTCGTGATTTTCTCAAGGACGCAGGCTCGGTCAGAGGCGCCATCGAGGCCTATGTGCGCGCCGTCAAGGAAGGGAAATTTCCAGACGATGTGCTCCATGCCTGGTGATTTTTCCAGTTTTCATTTTCATCAGTGCGAAACGATTGAGCCACTACCATGCAAATCACACAGACCATCCCTGAACTTCGCGCAGCCCTGGCACAACGTGGCAGGCCTGGATTTGTACCCACCATGGGAAATCTGCATGAGGGCCACCTGTCACTGGTTCGCGTCGCAGCCGAGATTGGGGACGTCTCTGTTGCGAGCATTTTCGTCAACCGGCTGCAGTTCCTGCCCCATGAGGATTTCAATAGCTATCCGCGTACCTGGGAGGCAGATTGTGCAAAGCTGGAAGCGACAGGTTGCGACGTGCTGTTCGCGCCGCGCGAGCTCGATCTCTACCCTGAGCCACAGGTGTTCAAGGTCTTGCCTGATCCGCAGATCGCGGACATTCTCGAAGGCGAGTTTCGCCCGGGATTCTTTACCGGCGTCTGCACGGTGGTGATGAAGCTATTTGCCTGTGTCTTCGGATCGACAGGTGGCGGATTTGCGGTATTTGGCAAGAAAGACTATCAGCAGCTTTTGGTGGTGCGCCGCATGGTGCAGCAGTTTGCCCTGCCGATTGAGATCGTTGGCGTAGAAACCGCACGCGCAGAAGATGGCCTGGCGCTCAGTTCGCGCAACGGCTATCTGAGCATTGAGGAGCGCCAGAGAGCTGGTGCGCTTTCAAGCGCCCTGCAGCAACTGGCGGCCAGCACACGCGCGGGTCACCGTCAGCTTGTCGATCTGGAAGCTGAAGCAGCGAAGCTGCTGCACGACAAAGGCTGGGCAACGGACTACCTCACCGTGCGCGAGCGCGACAGCCTTCGTGTGCCACCGCAAACGGGGCCGATACCAGATGTTCCGCTGGTGGCGCTTGGCGCTGCTCGGTTGGGCAGTACGCGCCTGATTGACAACCTGGAGTTCTAGGCGTTTGTTCAAATTCTTTTGAGCAACAGATCCAAGAAGGCCAGATGGACGAACTGCAAGCTGGTATGGAGCAGCCGCTCGCAGTTCTTCGATAGCCGCCTGTTCTTGCCCAGCCAGGCAAAGCTGCGCTCAACGATCCAGCGCTTGGGCATGACCTTGAAGCTGTGCAGCTCGCTCCTTTGCGATCCGCCAACTCAGCGGTGGTCACGGCTACTGCATGCGGCAAACCCTGCGTATTTATTGCAATGTGGCGCTTGATGCCCGATACCTTCTTGCCCGCGTCATAGCTCTTCAGGGCCGCTGTATCCGTGTTCTTTGCGCTCTGCGCGTCCACAATCAAGTGCGCGCTCTCCAGCAGTGGCCTGATGATCTCGAATTGTTCGCGACTGATGTCGCTTGGCTAGGCAAGATCCGTTAATTCAAAAATGGCATGAATTGTGCAACTTTACAGGTTTGAAATGCTGATAAAGACATGCCCCATGAAAACGCCTCTGCACTATCTGATCGCTGCCCGGCAAAGTGAGATGGCTGCGCTGGAGCAGATCAGCGGTGCCAGCAGCCTTGTGGCGAGCATGTCAGAGCTGGTCCACGCGCTTCAGAAGGAGCGCGGACTCTCGAATATGTATCTGTTCAGTGGTGGAGCGTTTGCACGTCAAAGCTTGCTGGAGCATGGCCCGCATGTAGACGCGGTCATGGGCAGGGTCTGCCTGGTGCTTGATGAGCTGGGTGAGCGCCTGCCGGGCGCACATGGCGCGCGGCTGTTCAATGCGATCGCCAGTGCGCTTGAGGGCTTTGAAGCGCTACCGTTGCTGCGTCGTCAGCGGGATGCATTGCAACTGAGCGCCGAAGATTGCACACAGGCGCTGATCCGCATGATTGCCGCCTGCCTGACCGTGGTGTTCGAGGCCGCCGACAGCGCCTGCGATCCCGACATCGCGAAGTTGCTGGTGGCGCTGTTTCATTTCATGCAAGGCAAGGAACTGGCCGGGCAGGAGCGTGCCACTGGGGTCGCAGCGTTTACAGAAGGGATTGGCAACACCGAGCGTCAGCGCCATTGGCTGCACCTGATCGATTCGCAGGAGCGATGTTTTCAGGTGTTTGCCGACTTCGCGAGTCTGGCAGGAAGGGAGCGATGGCAGTTGCAATGCGGGGCCTGCCCCGATATGACGGTGATCGAGCGGCTGCGACGCATGGGCTGCACGGCCGGGGATGGCGTACCACTGGAGCAGGGTCTGAGCGCTTCCTGGTTTGAGGCCTGTTCCAGCCGGCTCGATGCCATGCACCAGATTGAGGCGTTTCTGGCCCAGGAGCTGGAGGTTCAATGCCTGCGCAAGCGTGAGCTGGCCAGTGCCGCGCTGAGCCAGCAGCGCCAGTTGCTGGAGAGGCAGCCGCAGACGCGTGCTGAAGCTGCGGAGGCATTTTTGGGGGCAAGACAGCCTGCAGCCACCCTGCCTGCAGAAGGCGCCTATGGGCTGCAACTCGAAAAGAGCATTGTCTCGCTGGTACAGGAGCAATCCATGCGCCTGCAGGATATGCAGGCCGAGATCGACAAGGCACGCGCGACGCTTCAGGAACGAAAGACGATAGAGCGGGCCAAGGGCGTGCTGATGAACTACCGCCAGCTTAGCGAGGGCGACGCCTACAAGCTGATTCGCCAGACGGCCATGAACCAGAACCGGCGCATGCTTGATGTGGCCGATGCCATTCTGGCCACATTGGAACTGCTGCCTGCCAGCACCAATTCATCGCTTTGACAGTCCCGCGATTGCTGCGCCGCACCAAATTTGGGCCAGATCGGCGCTGAAACCAGTCTTCTCCTCTGAGAAAGCACTGGCATGGTTTGTGCATGACTGTTGCTGTACAGCAGACCAAAGGCGGTCGCGCTGAAAGCGTAACTACGAGCGACCTGGGACAACGGCGTCCTTTTCTCCTCTCACCCGAGGAGGGAAGGGCGCCTTTTGTTTTCTGGATCGCCTTCACCACGATTCTTGATGGAGTTTTCTCATGAGCCAACGCCTTGCTTTGTCGACGAATTCCAAGCTGGAGCCCGCATTCATTGGCGGCCGACGTGATTTCCTGCGTGCGGCTGGCGGCGCAGCGCTGTATGGTGCACTGGGTCACCATGGCGCCTGGGCTGCGGGCTCCGACGCCCCGGAGAAGAAAGAGGTCAAGATAGGCTTTATCCCGCTGACCGATTGCGCCAGCGTGGTCATGGCCTCGGTGCTGGGGCTCGATCAGAAATACGGCGTGAAGATCATTCCCAGCAAGGAGGCGAGCTGGGCTGGCGTGCGCGACAAGCTGGTCAATGGCGAACTGGATTTTTCCCATGTGCTCTATGGTCTGGTCTATGGCCTGCAACTGGGCGTGGGCGGCCCCAAGAAGGACATGGCCGTGCTCATGCACCTCAACAACAACGGTCAGGCGATTTCCCTGTCCAAGGCCCTGGCAGACAAGGGCGCGGTAGATGGGCCCAGCCTGGCCAAGGTGATGGGCAAGGAAAAGCGCGAATACACGTTTGCCGGCACCTTTCCTACCGGCACCCACGCCATGTGGATGCATTACTGGCTGGCGGCGGCGGGCATCAATCCTTTGTCCGAAGCCAAGCTGATCACTGTGCCGCCGCCCCAGATGGTGGCCAATATGCGCGTGGGCAACATGGATGGCTTCTGCGTGGGTGAGCCCTGGAACCACCGCGCCATCATGGATGGCATTGGCATCACGGCCAACACCACGCAAGACATCTGGAAGGACCACCCCGAGAAAGTGCTGGGCACCACGGGCGAGTTCGCGCAGAAGAACCCCAATACCTGCCGTGCCGTAATGATGGCGATTCTGGAGGCTGGCCGCTGGATTGATGCCAGCCTGCAGAACAAGACGAAGATGGCCGAGACCGTGGCCCAGAAGTCCTACATCAACACCAGTGTTGACGCGATCAACCAGCGCATTCTGGGTCGGTACCAGAACGGTCTGGGCAAGACCTGGGACGACCCCAACCACATGAAGTTCTTCAACGATGGGGCGGTGAATTTTCCCTATCTGTCCGATGGCATGTGGTTCCTGACCCAGCACAAGCGCTGGGGTCTGCTCAAGTCGCATCCCGACTATCTGGCCGTGGCTCGGCAGATCAATCGCATCGACCTCTACCAGCAGGCTGCCAGCCAACTCCAGGTCAGTGTGCCCAAGGAACCGATGCGCAGCAGCAAGCTGATCGATGGCGTGGTCTGGGACGGCAAGAACCCGGCCCAGTACGCAGACAGCTTCAAGATCAAGGCCTGAGGCCGCCACCCCGCCGGAGAGTCACCATGGTCAGTGCCGTATTCCATTCACCGCTCGAATCCGATCCCTCTCACGATTCGCAACTGGCCGCCCAGGCGGCCAATGATGCGCTGCTTGAAGGTTCAAAAAAGATAGCTATTGGCGAAGATCACATAAGGTCTGATGTGGAAAAAGATACCAAACGCAGAGCGCAAGCCTCGGCTTCGGCCATTGTGGCGCCCAGCCCGTTACGCCAATGGACAGAACCACTGTTTGCGCGGATCTTGCCCCCGGTGCTGGGGCTGGCACTGCTGGTCGGGCTGTGGTCTCTGGTTTCCAGCAGCACCGGCAAGAGCATCCCTTCCCCGGCGGAGACCTGGGAGCAGGCTGTGCAGGTGTTCAGGGACCCGTTCTACCGCAGCGGCCCCAATGACCAGGGTGTGGGCTGGAACGTGCTGTCCTCGTTGCAGCGCGTGGCTCTCGGCTTCGGCCTGGCCGCGCTGGCGGGCATTCCGCTGGGTTTTTTGATCGGGCGCTTCAGTTTTCTCTCGCGCATGTTCAATCCCCTGATCAGCCTGCTGCGTCCGGTCTCGCCGCTGGCCTGGCTGCCGATCGGCTTGCTTGTGTTCAAGGGCGCCAGTCCGGCGGCCATCTGGACCATCTTCATCTGCTCGATCTGGCCCATGGTCATCAATACCGCTGTGGGTGTGCAGCGTGTGCCCCAGGACTATATGAATGTGGCCCGGGTGCTGAACCTGTCGGAATGGAAGATCGCCACCACCATTCTGTTTCCAGCCGTGCTTCCCTATATGTTGACGGGTGTTCGTCTGGCCGTGGGCACGGCCTGGCTGGTGATCGTGGCCGCCGAGATGCTGACCGGCGGCGTGGGCATAGGCTTCTGGGTCTGGGACGAGTGGAACAACCTCAACGTCAAGAACATCATCATTGCCATCTTTGTGATCGGCATCGTGGGCCTGGTGCTGGAGTGGGCACTGGTCAAGCTGGCTTCGGCCTTCACGTTTGAAGAGGTGAAATCATGAATGGATCGCGGTCCGCCAAGTACATCGAGATCCATGGCGTGGAGCAGACCTTCAAGACTGCCAAAGGGCTGTTTCCGGCGCTGCGCGACATCCATCTGAATATCGCCAAGGGCGAGTTCGCGAGCCTCATCGGGCATTCGGGCTGCGGCAAGTCCACCTTGCTGAATCTGATTGCTGGCCTGACCATGCCCACGGACGGAGCACTGTTGTGCGCCAACAAGGAAATCAAGGGCCCAGGGCCCGAGCGTGCCATGGTGTTCCAGAACCATTCGCTGCTGCCCTGGCTGACCTGCTGGGGCAATGTGCACCTGGCCGTAGAGCGTGTCTTTGCCAGGAGCGAAACCCGGGCGCAGCTGGCCGAGCGCACCGACGCGGCGCTGGCCCTGGTTGGGTTGACCCATGCTGCGCAAAAGCGTCCCGGCGAAATATCGGGCGGCATGAAGCAGCGCGTGGGCATTGCGCGCGCGCTGTCCATGGAGCCCCAGGTGTTGCTGATGGATGAGCCGTTTGGCGCTCTCGATGCGCTGACGCGTGCCAAGCTGCAGGATGAATTGCTGGAGATTGTGGCGCGCACGCATAGCACAGTGGTGATGGTGACGCACGATGTGGACGAAGCCGTGCTGCTGTCCGACAAGATCGTGATGATGACCAACGGGCCGGCAGCCACGATTGGGGAGGTGCTGCATGTGGAATTGCCTCGCCCGCGAAACCGGGTAGAGCTGGCCGAAAGTCCGCAGTATCAAAGCTATCGCAAGGCAGTGATCGATTTTCTCTACACCCGCCAGGGTCATGTGGAGAAGGTGGTCTGAGCCTTGATCCCATCCCGCCCCATGGCGCCTTCGGGCGCCATGCGCGTTTTTCGCACAGCAGGAAAGGGCGCAGGCACGAAAACAGTGCATGCAAGCCCGGGAGCCATGGCCTAAAAAGGGATGGGCCCAGGCGCATGCGTGCGATCTCAGGGCGTGTGGTTTTCGGGATGGCAGATCTGGCATGGCAATTGCATGTTGTTGGGCGTGGCCAAGGTGGGCCACAGGGTGAAGGTGCAAGGTTGCGCCGGAGTCCAAGGACAAAGACGTCTACGCGTTCATGCCGGTCATGCAACGCGCAGACGTCTTTTTTTTCCCAAGCCCACGGGGACTGAGATGAAAAAATCCAAACTGGTCATGATTGGCAACGGAATGGCGGGTGTACGCGCGCTGGAAGAGTTGCTGGCCATTGCTCCCGATCTGTACGACATCACGGTGTTTGGCGCCGAGCCGCATCCCAACTACAACCGAATTCTGCTGTCGCCGGTGCTGGCCGGGGAGCAGACGCTCAGCGATATCGTGCTCAACGACTGGGCCTGGTACCAGGACCATCACATTCTGCTGCACGCAGGCTATACCGTGACAGCCGTGGACCGTGCCCGTCGTACGGTGCATGCGGTCAATGCCCAGGGCGAAGAAGCCAGTGCTGGCTACGATCGCCTGATCATGGCAACGGGCTCCAACCCTTTTATTCTGCCCATTCCCGGCAAGGACCTGCTGGGTGTACTGGCCTACCGGGACATTGCCGACACCGAGGCCATGATCGAGGCGGCAAAGACACTCAGGCATGCGGTGGTGATCGGTGGTGGCCTGCTCGGACTGGAGGCCGCGAACGGTCTGATGAAACGCGGCATGCAGGTGACGGTTGTGCATGTGGGGGATTGGCTGATGGAGCGCCAGCTTGACGATCGGGCCGGCCAGATGCTGCAGCAATCGCTCTCCGAGCGAGGCATGCAGTTCTGCATGCATGCGCAGACGCAGGAATTGCTGGGTGACGCCAGCGGCCGCGTGCGCGCGGTGCGCTTCCAGGATGGCAGCGAGATTCCGGCTGATCTGGTCGTCATGGCCGTCGGCATACGTCCCAACACGGGGCTGGCTGAATCCATGCATCTGCATGTGAATCGCGGAATTGTGGTCAGCGACACGCTGCAGACTGTGACCGACCCGCGCATCTACGCAGTGGGCGAATGTGCTGCGCACCGGGGGACTGCCTATGGGCTGGTGGCGCCGCTGTTTGAACAGGGCAAGGTGCTGGCCAACCATCTGGCGGAATTCGGCATCGGCCGCTATCTGGGGTCGCTGACCTCGACCAAGCTCAAGGTCACGGGCATCGACCTGTTCTCGGCGGGCGATTTCCGGGGCGGAGGCGATACTGAAGAGATTCTGATGAGCGACCCCTATGCGGGAGTCTACAAAAAGCTGGTCATCAAGGATGACAAGCTGGTCGGCGCCTGCCTGTATGGCGATACGGTGGATGGCAGCTGGTATTTCAAGCTGCTGCGCGAAGGCCGCAGCGTGGCCGATATCCGCGACAAGCTGATGTTTGGCGAGTCCAATCTAGGAGATACCGGCCACCAGGGCCAGAACAAGGCCGCCGCCATGGCCGATGGCGACGAGGTGTGCGGCTGCAACGGCGTGACCAAGGGAGCCATCTGCAAGGCCATCAAGGAAAAAGGCCTGTTCACGCTGGAAGAGGTGCGCAAGCGCACCAAGGCCAGTGCCAGCTGCGGCTCCTGCACCGGGCTGGTGGAGCAGATCATCATGTTCACGGCCGGCGGCGACTATTCCGCATCGCCCAAGACCAAGGCCATGTGCGGTTGTACCGACCACGGCCACCAAGCCGTGCGCGACGCGATTCGTGAGCACAGGCTGTTGACCACCGATGCCGTGTTCCGCTTCATGGAATGGCGCACGCCCAATGGCTGCGCCTCGTGTCGCCCGGCTGTCAACTACTATCTGATCAGCACCTGGCCCAAGGAGGCAAGGGACGACCCGCAAAGCCGTTTCATCAACGAGCGCAGCCACGCCAATATTCAGAAGGACGGTACGTACAGCGTGATACCGCGCATGTGGGGCGGTGAGACCACGGCCGACGAGTTGCGCCGCATTGCCGATGTGGTGGACAAATACCAGATACCTACCGTGAAGGTGACGGGCGGCCAGCGCATCGACTTGCTGGGCGTGAAGAAAGAAGACCTGCAGGGCGTGTGGAACGATATCGGCATGCCTTGCGGCCATGCCTATGCCAAGGCGTTGCGCACGGTCAAGACCTGTGTGGGCAGCGAATGGTGCCGTATGGGCACGCAGGACAGCACCCAGATGGGCAAGGACCTGGAGCGTGCCATGTGGCGCATGTACGCACCTCACAAGGTGAAGTTCGCCGTCAGCGGCTGCCCACGCAACTGCGCGGAGTCCGGCATCAAGGACGTAGGCATCATCGGCGTGGACTCGGGTTGGGAGATGTACGTGGGCGGCAACGGCGGCATCAAGACCGAGGTCGCGCACTTCTTCACCAAGCTCAAGACTGCCGACGAGGTGATGGAGTACACCGGTGCATTCATGCAGCTGTATCGCCTGGAAGGCTGGTACCTGGAGCGCACCGTGCACTACATCAACCGGGTGGGTCTGGACTATGTGAAAAAGCGCATTCTGGATGATGCCGAAGGCCGCAAGGTGCTGTGGGAGCAACTGCAGTTCGCCCTGGAGGGCGAGCCCGATCCCTGGTTCGAGACCGACAAGGCAGCCGTGGATGTGCGGCAGTTCCAGCCATTGACGGCTGCACAAACGGCAAGAGACAGCGCCTGAGCCAACCACCGAGGAGCCCGAAATGAGTGAATGGATTTCTATCTGCATGATGGACGACATCCCCGTGCTGGGGGCCCGCCGGGTGGCGCGCGCCCGTGGCCTGGATGTGGCAGTGTTCCGCAATGCAGAGGACGAGGTGTTTGCGCTGCTGGACCGCTGTCCGCACAAAGGCGGTCCGCTGTCGCAAGGCATTGTGTTCGGCCGCAGCGTAGCCTGTCCACTCCACAACTGGACCATTGCACTGCGATCGGGTGAAGCTGCGGAGCCCGACGAGGGCTGCACGCCGCACTTCAGCGTGCGGGTGCAGGACGGCGAGGTGCAGTTGCGGGCCGACGAACTGGCCAGCCGCGCGCTGGAGCAGACCCGGCCGCATGCAGGGCCCGCGCATTGTGCAGGCAAATCCCCCTGTGCTTCTGTCTAGCGCCTTGTTTGCTATTTATTAGATAGCTGATTGCGCTTTTGTGATAAGCGCCACGGCGCAATTTGACTGAAGGTTTTCCATGCGTGAGACCAAATCCACCTGCCCCTATTGCGGTGTCGGCTGCGGCGTGGTCATCGAGTCCGATGGGCTGCAGATTGTCGGCGTGCGCGGGGACATCGATCACCCCGCCAACCAGGGGCGCCTGTGTACCAAGGGCAGCACCTTGCATCTGACGGCCGCACCTGCCTATGCCCAACAGGCCCGTTTGCTGCAACCCATGCGCAGGTTGCAGCGCACTGCGGCGCCGCAGGCCGTAAGCTGGGATCTGGCACTGGGCGAGCTGGCCGGGCACCTGGCCCGGATTCACGCCGAGCATGGGAGCGATGCATTGGGCTTTTACCTCAGCGGCCAGCTGCTGACCGAGGACTATTACGTCTTCAACAAACTGGTCAAAGGCCTGCTGGGAACCAACAACCTCGACACCAATTCCCGCCTGTGCATGAGCAGTGCCGTGGCGGGCTACAAGGCCACGCTGGGGGCCGATGCGCCGCCTGCCTGCTACTCTGATATCGACCTCGCGGGCTGCATGTTCATCACGGGCAGCAATATGGCCTGGGCACACCCGATTCTGTTCCGGCGCGTGGAAGAGGCCAAGGTTCACAACCCGCACCTGAAGATCATCGTGGCCGACCCGCGCCGTACGGAAACCGCCGAGCTGGCGGATCTGTACCTGCCGCTGCAGCCGGGCAGCGATGTGATGCTGTGCCATGGGCTGCTGCACATCATGCTGTGGGAAGGCTGGACGGACAGCTCCTTCATTGCGCAGCACACCAGTGGATTCGCCCAGCTCAAGGAACTGGTGCGCGAGGCTACGCCCGAGAGGGTTGCCGCCATCTGCGGTCTGCCGCCGGCAGACCTGTACCGGGCGGCACGCTGGATGGCATGGGGTGGTGCACAAGAGCCTGGTGAGCCAAGACTACCCACGCTCAGCCTGTACTGCCAGGGCCTGAACCAGAGCCGCAGCGGTACAGCCAACAATGCGGCGCTGATCAACCTGCATCTGGCTACCGGCCAGATCGGCAAACCCGGCGCGGGGCCGCTTTCGCTGACGGGCCAACCCAATGCCATGGGTGGGCGCGAGGTGGGGGGGCTGTCCAATCTGCTCAGTGCGCACCGCGATATGGGCAATCCGGAGCACAGGGCCGAGGTGGCTCGGCTTTGGGGCGTGGATGCCGTGCCTGCACAAGCCGGAAAATCCGCACTGGAGATGTTCGAAGCCGCAGCCGACGGACAGATCAAAGCCTTGTGGATCGCCTGCACCAATCCCGCGCAGAGCCTGCCCGAGCAGGCCATGGTGCGCCGGGCGCTGGAGCGGGCCGAGTTGGTCGTGGTGCAGGAGGCCTTCGCCGTGACCGAGACCACGGCCTATGCCGACTGGCTGCTGCCTGCCACTACCTGGGGTGAGAAGCTGGGTACGGTGACCAATAGCGAGCGGCGCATCTCCCGCGTGCGGGCCGCCGTTGTCGCGCCAGGGGCGGCGCGCCATGACTGGCAGATCGGCGTGCAGTTGGCGCAACGCCTGGAGCAGCGCTTGCGCCTGGGGCAGCCCACGCTGTTTCCCTACGACACGGAGAACCCGCCAGCGGGCGCCGAAGCCATCTGGAACGAGCACCGCGAGAGCACGCGCGGTCGCGATCTGGACATCACGGGTCTGAGCTGGGACTTGCTGGAGGCAGGGGGCCCGCAGCAATGGCCCATGCCCAGCGGAGCAAGCCACGGCAAACAGCGCTTGTACGGTGATGGAATATTTGCAACCGACGACGGTCGAGCCCGTTTTGACATTCAGCCCTGGCAGGCAGTGGCCGTACCGCGTGATGCACGCCATCCTTTCAGCCTCAACACGGGCCGCCTGCGCGACCAGTGGCACGGCATGACGCGGACTGGTCAGCTGGGGCGTCTGTTTGCGCATGCGAGCGAGCCGCAGCTGCAGGTCAACCCACAGGACATGCAGCGGCTGCAGTTGCAGGACGGCGATCTAGTCCATGTCTCCAACCGCTATGGCGCCATCGTCCTGCCCGTGCAGGCGGATCCAGGGCTGCAGGCCGCGCAGCTCTATGTGCCCATGCACTGGGGCAGCATGCATCTGAGCGGGATGGGCTCCCGGGGCCAGAAACTGGCCGGCGTCAATGCGCTGACCACGCCCGAGCGCTGCCCGCGCTCCAAGCAACCCGAGCTCAAGCACGTGGCCGTCAAGTTGCTCAAGGCAGAACTGCCCTGGACGTGCCTGGGCATGGCCTGGTTGGGCGAAGCGCAGGTGCAGTCCGTTCGCCAGGCGCTGGCAGCGTTGATGGCCGAGTTCGACTTTGCCAGTTGCGTGCTTTTCGGCCGCACTGTCTCGCTGGAACACGCAAGCCAAGGCCGCACCGGCGTGCAGTTTCGCGCGGCGGCCTATGAGGCACCGTCCGCCGAAGTGCTGGCGCGTCTGCATCGGTTGTTGCAGCTCGATGGGCCGCAGGCCATGCGCTATGCAGATGCGCGCCGCCAGTGCAGCCGGGCCATGGTGGTAGCGCGCCAAGCGGGGGAGCCACGGCTCGATGCCTTTTTACTCTGCGGAGATGCCAGCGCGGGCCAGTGGCTGGGGCCGGTTCTGCGTGATGAGCAATCGGTGCAAACCTATGGCCGTCTGCTGCTGTCATCGGGCAGGAAGCCGCCCGCCGCCATGCCGGCCAGATCGCCGCAGGTATGCGCATGCATGAATGTGGACGAGGCCAGCATCAGCAAGCAGCTATCCGCATGCGACGGTTCGCCCGACGAACGGCTGGCACAACTCAAGTCTTCACTGGGCTGTGGCACGCGTTGCGGCTCCTGTATTCCAAAGATCAAGCAACTGGTTCAGGCGATTCCGGCCCTACCGGCTGTTGCCTGAGTTCCCAACAAGCCCGTCGAGATCCTTCACCAGAGGATATCCTCGGTTGGCCTGGGAATTTTCAGTGTCCGCTGCAGTAATGATCCCTGATGAAGACCGGCAGATCGTTGGACGGAGGCATAAAGGGCACCTGGTACATCATG
>NZ_JBNDIT010000031.1:0-25302 GCF_050434545.1 Comamonas sp. 4034
CCGAGCTGGGCACGCCCCAAACGGTGGCCGTGGCATAACTACGTCTGGGGTTTGGGGAGACTCAGTCCCAAACCGATTTATGCAACAAGGCCCCTACTACCGCTGCGGCCCGGATTTGTGCAACAAAGCCCATTGAGTTTTATCAGCATTCTTCCAATCTTTGCGATTCACTCCTGATTTCATAGCTATCAGCGCACAGCAGCTAGGCGCTGATAGCTACTTTGGCTTGAAATCTTGAATGACGCCAACGGCAACCGCTTCTCGGCCCCATCGTCAAGCCCGCCGCATCAGGCACGGGATCGGGTAGTGCTGCCACCACCACCCGCACCTACAGCCTGACCGCTGGCACCAATGTGCTGGCCAGCATCACCAGCACTACCAGCCCCGGCAACGCAACCAGCACCAAAACCTACCAGTACGATGTAGCGGGGGACATCGCCCTGACCACAAATGCCCGCATATTGATGGTTTTCCCTGCGTTGGAGCGTCGGTGCAACGGCGCTGTCACCTGTGTTGGGGGTATGGGCGGGCAGCTTCGCTAGGCTGCAGGGCAAACAACCACCATTGCAAGGAGACGACCATGCATCGCCGTACTTTTGCCGCTGTCGCAGCCAGCATTGCCGTTGTGGGCGCTGCGGGTTTTGCCGCGCCCGCCGTGGCGCAGGCAGATTACCCCAACCGACCTGTCGTGCTGATCGTGCCTTATGGGGCGGGTGGTGTGAGCGATGTGGTGGCGCGGGCGCTGGCCCTGTCGATGGGCAAGCAGTTGGGGCAGTCGATCATCATCGAGAACAAGCCGGGTGCCGGGGCGTCGATGGGCGTGATGGACATGAAGAATGCCAAGCCCGATGGTTACCGGCTGACCTTGAGCCCGGTGGGTATCTTTCGCCAGCCGCATATCCAGAAGGTGGCCTACGATCCGATTGCCGATCTGACCTATGTGGCGGCCTATATGTCGTACGACTTTCTGTTGGCCGTGGCGCAGGATTCGCCATTCAAGTCGGTGAAAGACATTGTGGAGCAGTCCAAAAAGCAGCCCGGCTCGGTGGATTACGGCACGCCCGGCAAGTTTTCGGCCAACCATGTGCTGATGGCCTTGCTGGAGAAGAAGGCGGGCGTGCAGTTCACCCATGTGCCGTACAAGGGCGATGCCGAGGCGGTGAATGCCTTGATTGCGGGCCACACCAAGACGGGGGTGTTTGGCAATACGGTGCTGCCGCATATGCAGTCAGGCAAGCTGCGCGCGCTGGCCATTGCGTCGGAAACGCGCCCGCCAGCCTTTGCCAATGTGCCGACTTTCCGTGAGCAGGGCTATGACGTGGTGACGCCGTCGCCATTGGGCATTGCCGGGCCCAAGGGTTTGCCGCCCGAGATTGTGCGCAAGCTCGAAGCCGCCGTGAAATCTGCGATGGACGATCCCGCCTTTCAGCAGGCGGCTGCAAATTACGGTGTGCGGCTGGAGTACCGCAATGCCCAGGATTACAGCGCCTTTGCGAAGAAGGCTTTTGCTGAAGAGGGCGCGATTGTGCAGAGCATCGGGCTGGAATAGAGCCCTGGAATGTTGATCCTATGGTGCGGGATGCATGAAAAACAATAGCATTCAGCGCGCGCTAGATAAGCGCTGAATGCTATTTTGACCTTGAACTCCGCAAGCAGATCACGCAGGCCGATCACACCAGCACATCGTGTATCGATGCGTCCTTGCCAAACTGTGCCTTGGCAAAGGGGCACAGCGGCAGCACCTTGGTGCCGGTCTCGCGCGCCCAGGCTACGAGTGCATCGAGCAGCTGGCGGCCTACGCCTTCACCACGCAGCGATTCGTCCACTTCGGTGTGGTCGATGATGACCATGGCGGCATTGGTGCGGCTGTAGGTCATCTCGGCCATGCGCTGGCCAGATTTGTCGACAAAGAACGCGCCTTTGGCGTCGGCTTCCTGGTGGTGGATGGTGTATTGCATGGTGAGGTTACCCGGTGAGGCATTCAATCAAAAGTTCAATGAATTAGTCAACTGCAAAGACCGCAATGTTGTGCAGGAAGGGCCGTTGCTTACAGCATAGCCAATAAGAGCCGCTAACATAACCCTTGATACGTCGTTGCTTCGTCGGGGGCGCCTAGCCTTGTCGTACTTTTGTACTGTCTGCGGCTTCGCCTAGCGCGGCCCGGCGCCTCGTCTCAACCGCAAATCTACGATTTGCTGGGTTGTGTTAGCGGCTCTAAAAGCAAAAGGCACAGGGGCGGTGCCACTGTGCCTGGGGGTGCAATGCTGTAGATGGGCGCCGCACGGGTGCCTCGGTTTGCCTTGAGGCCGCAGGCCCTGGGCGGGGTCTGTTCACAGCCTGAAGACAGTAAAGGGCTGAAGGAAGAAGCGGCTCCGTCAGCCTTGCTTCTGCAGCATCTTGATGACGCTGGAGAAGTCTTCCCCGCCGTGCCCGGCGATGCTGTGGGCCGCGTACAGCTGGCGGGCCATGCCGCCCAGTGGGGTGCTGGCCTTGACTGTCATGGCGCTTTCCTGGGCCAGGCCCAGGTCCTTGAGCATCAGGTCGGTGCCAAAGCCGCCGGTGTAGCCACGGGTGGCGGCGCTGGTTTCCTGCACACCGGGGCAGGGGTTGTAGACCTCCAGCGCCCAGTTGCCGCCAGAGCTGCGGCGCATGATTTCGGAGAGCACCTTGGGGTCGAGCCCGTTGGCCACGCCCAGGGCAATGGCTTCACTGGTGCCGATCATCAGTATGCCCAGCAGCATGTTGTTGCAGATCTTGGCGGTCTGGCCTGCGCCCACGTCTCCGGCGTGGAAGATGTTCTTGCCCATTTTCTCGAGCAGGGGGCGGGCGCGCTCCAGGTGGGCCGCACTGCCGCCTACCATGAAGGTGAGGGTGCCGGCAATGGCGCCGCCGGTGCCGCCGGAGACGGGCGCATCAATGAAGCCAATGCCGCTGGCTTGGGCCGCCTTGGCCACTTTCTGGCTGGTGGCGGCAGCGATGGTGGAGCTGTCGATGATGAGCGCGCCTTTGGCGATGTGTTGCAGCAGGCCGGGCTGGCTGGCACCGTTCGTGGTGCTACCCAGAAAGAGTCCTTCCACATGCTGGCTGGCGGGCAGCATGGTGACGATGATTTCGGCGCCTTGTGCGGCGTCTTGCGCGCTGGAAGCCGCCGCACCGCCGCCTGCCACCACCTTGGCAACCGCCTCCTGGCTCAGGTCAAATGCCTTGACGCTGTGGCCTGCCTTGGCCAGGTTGATGGCCATGGGCGCGCCCATGTTGCCCAGGCCGATGAATCCGATATTTGCCATGTCTGTCTCCTTGAATATCTGTGTTGATGGTGTTGTCAGCGTGTTATTAAGCTATTAATTTGATAGCTAATGGCGCTCTCCAATCAAGCGCTGTAGGCCAATTTTTTATGAATTACAGGGTTTACGGAGCAACGGCCGCGCCCCGGTCCTGCAGCAGGCTACGCAGGATGCTGCGGTGGCAGCGTGCCTCGTTGTCGCAGTAGCAGCCAATGGCGAAATTGGTCTGGTGCGACAGCGCGGCCAGCAGATCGAGCGTGCGGGCGGCAGGTGCCTCGGCCAGCTGTTTTCTGAATGTTTTGTCGAAACTCTTCCAGAGCTTGTCGGCCTGCGCGGTGTCGCCATGATCGGCGAGGCGGAGCGATTCCTGCGCCACTTGCATGGTTTCGGGCTCGGGCGAGAGTTCGGGGTACCAGACGTCGTAGTAGTTGCGGCTGGCAAACTCTGCCTTGGGCACACCGCGTGGCGGGCGGCGCACGGTGCCAATGCGCAGGCCCTCGCTCTGTGCGCGGGGGCTGCCTAGCTGAACGATACGGATGGGCATGCAGGGCTCCGTTGGTTGATGGTTGGTTGATGAAAGGCTGCGCGGGTTGGCTCACAGGTCGCTGTCAAACACACTGTGGCGTTTACGTGCGGGGGGCGCGGTGCGCTTTTGTTTTTGCGGGTCCGGGTCAGGATCAGCGCTTTCTGCGGCTGCCTTGGGCTTTTTCTTGGGCGTGGCCTTGGCCAGCGGGTTGAAGGCGAGGGCGCCGTCAATCCAGTATTGCCAGGCCTCGCGCGTGGAATAGGCGCTCGGCCCCACCAGAAAGTAGCCTTGCATGCCCCCGCGTGGCGACAGCGGTCGCACGCCTGCCGTCTCTGCCACCTGGGCATGGGTCTGTGGCGGCAGGCGCACCAGCAGTTCGTCGTTTTCCACGCCCAGGCACATCTTGCCGTTCACCATGAACACATGGCAGCCAAACATGGTTTTTTCTTCCACATCGGCGCAGCCGGCAAGCGCATCGCGCACGGTGTCGATGAGCTGCAAGGTTTCGGGGGAGATGGGGCGTGCGGGCATGGGTATCAGTTTCTGGTCGTTCGCCAAAGGGCGTCATTCAGGTCGCTTGGCGCATGCTGCCCAATGAAGGGGTGAGGTTTCTTGATACGCATCATGATCAACGGATGGCCTCGGGCGCATCCCCGTCGAGCATACGCCGTGCAATGATGACCCGCATGATTTCGTTGGTGCCTTCCAGGATCTGGTGCACGCGCGCGTCGCGCATCAGGCGCTCCAGCGGAAAGTCGTTCAGGTAGCCGTAGCCGCCGTGCAGCTGCAGGGCGTCGTTGCAGACGTTGAAGCCCACATCCGTGGCAAAACGCTTGGCCATGGCGCAGTAGGTGGAGGCGTCGCGCGCGCCGGCATCGAGCTTGCTGGCAGCCAGGCGCACCATCTGGCGCGCGGCGACCAGTTCGGTGGCCATGTCGGCCAGTTTGAACTGCAGCGCCTGAAAGCTCGCAATCGGCTTGCCGAACTGTTTGCGCTCCTGCATGTAGCTTTGGGCCTGGGTGAGCGCGCCCTGGGCAGCGCCCACCGAGCAGGTGGCGATGTTGATGCGGCCGCCGTCGAGCCCCTTCATGGCAATCTTGAAGCCTTCGCCCTCGCGGCCGAGCAGGTTGTGGGCCGGAATGCGCACGTTGTCGAAGTTGATGACGCGGGTGGGCTGGCTGTTCCAGCCCATTTTTTCTTCCTTCTTGCCGTAGCTCACGCCTTGGGCCTGGGCGGGCACCGCAAAGGCGCTGATGCCCGATGCGCCCGATTGCGCATCACCCGTGCGCGCCATCAGCACCAGCACATCGGTTGCGCCCGCGCCGCTGATGAAGGCCTTGCTGCCGTTGATGATGTATTCGTTGCCCACCAGCTCGGCCCGGGTTTTGAGCGAGGCGGCGTCTGAGCCCGCGCCGGGCTCGGTCAGGCAGTAGCTGGCGAGCTTTTGGCCGCTGGTGAGCGCCTCGCCCCATTCGGCGCGCACGGCGTCGGTCGCCCAGGTGCCCAGCATCCAGGTGGCCATGTTGTGGATGGTGATGAAGGCGGTGGTCGATGGATCGACGGCGGCCAGCTCTTCAAACACGAGGGTGGCATCGAGCCGGGGCAGGGCAAGGCCGCCCGCGCTTTCGGGCGCGTACAGGCCGCAAAAGCCCAGCTCGCCTGCGCGGCGGATGGCATCGCGGGGAAAGACGGCGTCGCGGTCCCATTCGGCAGCGTGCGGAGCCAGCTCGGTCTGCGCGAACTGGCGCGCGGTGTCGGCAAAGGCGCGCTGGTCTTCTGATAGCTCGAAATCCATGGTCGTGTCTCCTTGTTCTTATCGGTTCACCGTATTCGGGCGGTATGGCATTTGGGCCTCTGACGCTTGGTGGGAAAGCGGTGACTGCTATGGTTTTTGTACTGCGCCCGCTGGCGGGCCTTCGTGCAGCCAGACCATCAGCTCCTTCTTGCGCTTGCTGGTTTCGGCCACCAGGCATTCATGGTAGCGGCGGCTCCAGTCGGGCTTGGCCTCGTGCGCGGCTTCCTGCTTTTTGCAGGTGGCGGCGCGCTGGCGGGTCCAGTCGTTCTGGTCGCGGCGCAGGGCAGGGCGCTCGTGGGCAGAGAGGATGCGCATCACATCGCCATACAGGATGTTGTTGTCGGTATCGGCTTGCTGAAAGGCCTGCACGGCGCAGGCATTGGTCTGCTCCACCGTGCCGCCGGGCACGCAGGCAGCGCCTGCCTGGGCCTCGGCGAGCCCGGTGCTTGCTGCAAAAACAATAGCTGATAGCGCTTGACAGGCGGGCGCAAACCAATGGTTTTTATCTGAACGAGGCGCGGCACTTGCCGTACCGCGCCCTTCAGAGCGGAATGGGGGGATGAAAGCCATGCCGTGCATCATCGCAGCAAAAACGCACTGGAATCGCGCAGAAGGCTGGCCGGGGCCTTGCCATCTGCGTGTTTCCTGGTCCGCCTCGTCCCGGCAGGTTATTTCAGGCTGATCGTGGTGTTGACGCCCTGGCTGGTGGTGCTGTCGTCAAACCAGCGGGCCGTCACCGTCTTGGTCTGGGTGTAGAACATGACGACCTGCTTGCCGTAGGGGCCCAGATCGCCCAGCTTGGAGGCGCGGCTGCCGGTGAACGAGAAGAGCGGCACGGGCACGGGAATCGGCACATTGATGCCAACTTGACCAACGTCAATGTCTTCCTCGAACTTGCGCGCTGCGGCGCCCGATTGCGTGAAGATGGCTGTGCCATTGCCATTGGGGTTGGCGTTGATGAACTCGATGGCCTGGTCGATATTGTCTGCAGCAACGAGGCACAGCACGGGGCCGAAGATTTCCTGCTCGTAGATGCTCATGCCGGGCTTGACGCCCGAGAACACCGTGGGGCCGACAAAATTGCCTTTTTCGTAGCCTGCCACCTGGGGCTTGCGGCCGTCGAGCTCCAGTTTGGCGCCATCGGCCAGGCCGCGCTCGATCAGGCCTTCCACGCGCGAGAGGGCGGCGCAGCTCACCAGCGGGCCGACGTCGGTGCCGGGCTCGGTGCCGCCGCTCACCTTGAGGGTCTTGGATTTTTCCACCAGCTCGGGAATCCACTTCTGTGCATCACCCACCAGCACGGCCACCGACAGCGCCATGCAGCGCTGGCCTGCGGCACCGAAAGCGGCGCCCAGCACGGCGTTGAGGGTCTGCTCCTTGTTCGCGTCAGGCATGACGATGGCGTGGTTCTTGGCGCCCATCATGCACTGCACGCGCTTGCCGGCCAGGCTGGCTCGGTTGTAGACGTGGGTGCCGACCTTGGTGGAGCCGACAAAGCTGATGGCCTTGATGTCCGGGTGGTCGCAGATGGCGTTGACCACGTCCTCGCCGCCATGGATGACGTTGAGGACGCCGGGGGGCACGCCCGCTTCCAGCGCCAGCTCGCACAGGCGCATGGTGACCATCGGATCCTGCTCCGAAGGCTTGAGCACGAAGGTGTTGCCCGTGGCAATTGCCATGGGGAACATCCACAACGGAATCATGGCGGGGAAATTGAAAGGCGTGATGCCTGCGCACACGCCCAGGGGCTGCAGCAGCGAGTAGGTGTCGACACCATTGGCCACGTTGTTGGCCAGCTCGCCCAACTGCAGGTTGCCAATGTTGGCGGCATGCTCCACCACTTCCAGCCCGCGGAAGACATCGCCCTCGGCGTCCGGCAGGGTCTTGCCCTGCTCGGCGGTCAGAATGGCAGCCAGCTCCTTCATGTTTTCGCGGATCAGCTGCTGCAGCTTCAAAAAGATGCGGGCGCGGGTGCCGATGGGCGTCTTGCGCCAGGTTTTGAACGCTTCCTTGGCGTTGGCCACGGCGGCATTCACTTCATCGGGCGTGGCAAAGGGCACGCGCGCCAGCACCTGCTGCGTGGCGGGGTTGACCACATCACGCCATTGGGTGGTTTTGGATTCGACCATCTGGCCGTTGATGAGCAGCTTGACGGTGGGCGCCAGCGTGCCGGTGGATTGCGGTGCGTTCATGTTTGTCTCCTGGGAATCTGGAACATCTTGGGTCGTGACAGCGGTGGATGCAGTCAGGCAGCACACCGTTACCGCACATGGTAGATGTGCGCATTCGCCCAAACAAGAGCGCAGGGTGCACATGGTCTGTGCAGCGCTGCACATGGGCGCAGCATGGGCACGTTGATGGCAAGAGTGGGCCATGGTGCATACTGATCGCTATCAGTCCAAGAAGGAGGCTGCGATGGGTTGGTTTGATTGGATAGGGCGGTTGATGGGTGGCAAGGCCGCTACGGGGGGAGGGCATGCTGCATCGGCAGCGCCTGCGCCTCCTGCCGCAACAAGCGAAGATTGGCAGGCCCTGTGCACCGCCGTGGGTGAGGCACTGGCTCTTGACGATGTTGACGGGCTATGGGACGAAGTTCATCAGGCGCTGACTCAGCCGCAGCAGTACTACAACCGTTTTGCCGATGACCTGCCCAACCGTGGCATTGACGCACCCGAGCATGTCACGCCATGGCTGGCTCTGGTCGACGGGCTGCAGCGCAGGGACCAGAACTTTGAGCTGGACTGGAAGCTGGACATGGGCGACGCCATCTGGGCCTTGCGGGCACTCAAGACCGTGCAGCAGCACGCGGTTCCACTGGAGCCCTTGGCGGGCAGCAAGGCATTGAGCCACGATGCCTTGCTGGAGGCGGGGGACTATCTGCGCACGCGGGGCCTGAGCCTGGTTTCTTTCGATATCGAGAGCGACAGCTATCCGCTGTCTGTGCTGGAAACCAGTGCCGTTGCGCCGCTGCAGGCCCTGGCGAAGCGCGTGGGTAGCAAGGTGGTAGACCTGGCCAATTAGTTGCGCAGCAAAATAACCATGCAGGCCTCTCAGGGCAAACCCCTGCATTATCCTTGCGCACCCTCGCGGCGGGCCCGGAACCTTCCGGGCTGATGCCGCGCAATTTTTCTCGCCAACGCACTGCACCGAGCTTTTCTATGAGCAAACAGGCCCCGGCGGAGCAATCGGGGCACGTGGGTGCCGACGACCTCCAGCGCAATCTCAGCAACCGCCATATCCAACTGATCGCCATTGGCGGCGCCATCGGCACCGGCCTGTTCATGGGCTCCGGCAAGACGATCAGCCTGGCGGGGCCCTCCATCGTGTTTGTGTACGCCATCATCGGCGTGATGCTGTTCTTTGTGATGCGCGCCATGGGCGAGTTGCTGCTGTCGAACCTGCAGTACAAGAGCTTCATCGATTTCTCGGACGATCTGCTGGGCCCCTGGGCGGGCTTTTTCACCGGCTGGACGTACTGGTTCTGCTGGGTGATTACCGGTATTGCCGATGTGATTGCCATTTCTGCCTACGCCCAGTTCTGGTGGCCCGATCTGCCGCAATGGGCACCAGCCATTGCCTGCGTGGCGGTGCTGCTGTCGCTCAACCTGCTCACCGTCAAGCTCTTTGGCGAGGTGGAGTTCTGGTTTGCAATGATCAAGATCGTGGCCATCGTCACCCTGGTGGGCACGGGCCTCTATATGGTGCTGCATGGCTTTACCTCGCCCGCAGGCCGCACGGCGAGCTTTTCCAACCTGTGGAACGACGGCGGCATGTTCCCGCACGGCGCCATGGGCTTCTTCGCGGGCTTCCAGATCGCTGTGTTTGCCTTTGTGGGCATTGAACTGGTGGGCACCACGGCCGCCGAAGCCAAGGACCCGCACCGCACGCTGCCGCGCGCGATCAACTCGATTCCCGTGCGCATCATCGTCTTCTATGTCTGCGCGCTGATCGCCATCATGGCGGTGACGCCCTGGCGCGATGTGGTGCCCAGCAAGAGCCCGTTTGTCGAGCTGTTCGTGCTGGCGGGCCTGCCAGCAGCAGCGAGCGTGATCAACTTTGTGGTGCTCACATCGGCAGCCTCGTCGGCCAACAGCGGCGTCTTCTCCACCAGCCGCATGCTCTACGGCCTGGCGCTCAAGGGCGACGCGCCGCGCGCTTTTGGCATTCTGTCGGCCAGCAGCGTGCCATCGCGCGGGCTGGTGTTCTCCTGCGTCTGCCTGTTGGGCGGCGCCTTCCTGATGTGGGTGGTGCCCAACCTGGTGGAAGCCTTCACCCTGGTGACCACGGTGTCGGCCATTCTCTTCATGTTTGTCTGGTCATTGATTCTGCTGTCCTACATCAGCTACCGCAAGAATCGGCCCGATCTGCACCAGCAGTCGCACTACAGGATGCCCGGCGGCGTGGTCATGTGCTGGCTGTGCCTGGCCTTTTTTGCCGGTATTGTGGTGCTGCTGACCTTGGAAGCAGATACCCGCCAGGCGCTGATTGCAACGCCGCTGTGGTTTGTGCTGCTGGGCGGCGCCTATGCGTGGCTGCGCGCACGCAAGCAATAACTGAATAACTGAATAACTGGTTCGACTGCCCGGAAATCCAACCCGGGCACTGCGGTGTGCAGGCAAGGAAACAACGGGCAGCGTGGCTGCCTGTTTTTTTTTACGTAGCACTTTTGATTACCAGTGGATGCGGGCAAGGCGCATGCAGCTATTGTTTTGATAGTGACTGAATGGACGCCTTTCTCTCTGCAGCTTTGCACAATAATGCTGTGCATCGATTGGTACGGAGGCATACGCATGGATTGGGACCATTTGCGCTACTTTGGCGCGCTGGTGCAGGCAGGCACCCTGGTAGGTGCCGCCAAAGCGCTGGGCGTGGAGCACACCACCGTCGCCCGCCGCATCCAGGCCCTCGAAAAGCAGCTCGGCGCCACCTTGTTCACCCGAGAAGGCAGCGGCTACAAGCTGACCGATGCCGGGCGGCAACTCCAGCCGCGGGCTGAAGCCATGGACCAGATTGCCCGCGGCATTGCGCCCGTGGCTGCAAGCCAGAGCACCGAAACCCCAAGTGGGGTGGTGCGCATCGGCGTGACCGAAGGCTTTGGCACCCAGATCCTCGCCAAACACCTGGCGGTGCTGGCCCAGCGCTATCCGCTGCTCACCATCGACCTGCTGGCCGTGCCGCGCATGCTGCAGCTGTCGCGGCGCGAGGCGGACATCGTCATCTCGCTGGAGCGGCCGATTCGGGACACGGTGGTCACCAGCCGGCTAACCGAGTACCGCCTCTACCTGTATGGACAGCGCGAGTACCTGGCGCGCCATGCGCTGATCACATCGACAGACGATCTGGCTGCGCACCGCTTTGTGCACTATGTCGATGACCAGCTCTTCACCAAGGAGCTGCAGTTTCTGGACACATTGACCTCGCAGCAGCGCTTCAGCTTTCGCAGCACGAGCATTCTTGCGCAGTACACGGCGGTACGCACTGGAGCCGGGCTGGGCGTGCTTCCCGGCTTTCTGGCAGACAAAGACCCGCTCCTGCAGCGCGTGCTGCCCGAGCAGGCGCAGTTCACGCGGACGTTCTGGATGTCCATGCCGCCAGAGCTGCGCCAGGTGCCCGGCATTCAGGTGGTGTGGCGCTTTTTGCAGGCCACCGTGCAGGAGCAGCAGTCGCTGCTGATGTGCTGAGGCAGAGGGGTTGGGGCAGCATTTGCGCCCCAGTAGCAGCGCGTCCGCCGCTGTTCAGCGTTACTGCCGCACCTGGCAGCAATACAAGAATGTTGCGGCGCGTCAATTGCAACCGTGGTTGCGAATGGAAACAAATTTATAAAATGATGAAATAATAGTCAAATTGACAAAATTTCAATCAAAACATATCTCTGGAGCGGAGACCTCGTGTGGTTTGATCTGCAACAATATATGGCAAGGAATATGCAATCCTAGGGTATATACGCATTAGCTGATTCGTAATTGGTTACATTTTTGTGAATTGCTTCCAAAATATTCCGTGCTAAAGTCGCCCGCTATGTCTTCGAAATGGATCTGCACCCTCATCGTGGCCGTGGCGGCAAGTGCCCATGCTGCGCCCGATAGCGACAAAAAGCCATCTGATCTGGATCTGCTGCTTGGCATCGGCCAGAGCAGCCTGGCCAAGCTCGATGATGTGCACCACCAGGTCAAGGACCAGGCCACTGTCCTCATCAGCAACGCGCTCAACCTGATTGGCGTGCCGTACCGCCGTGGCGGCAACAGTGCGGAAACCGGGCTGGACTGCAGCGGCCTTGTCCGTGCCGTATTCGCAGAGAGCTGGGGCAAGATCCTGCCTCGCCGTGCCGAAGAGCAGGCCGCTGCCACCGAGCAGATCGCCAAGGCAGACCTCAAACCCGGTGATCTGGTGTTCTTCAACACCATGCGCCGCGCCTTCAGCCATGTAGGCATCTATATGGGCGATGGCAAGTTCATCCACTCACCCCGCACCGGCAGCACTGTGCGCGTGGAAAGCATGAACATCGCCTACTGGGAAAAGCGCTTTGATGGCGCGCGCCGCGTGGAGTTGAGCGAAGATGCCCGCAGCAAGCTGATGCAGCAGGTGAACCTCGATGGCGCCGATGCGCAGGACATGATCAGCAAGGTCATCACCAAAGCGGGCATGCGCGGCAACTGAATTCTGGATGGCGGGCACGTCGCCCGCTTGTCCCAACAAAAAAGCTTCCGTTTGGGAAGCTTTTTTGTTTTCAACGCAGTGGCGCGCTGACTTCAAGTATTTTCTCGCAGATCATTTGATCCACTGCAGTACTTCGCGGAAGTCTTCGTGCTCGCAACTGCGCAGCCATTCGAAGGCGACCATCTCGGTGGTCACGAGTTCGGCGCCAGCGCCTGCAAGGCGGTCGAACGCGGCATCGCGGTTGCGTTCGGTGCGGCTGCTGCAGGCATCGGTGACGACCCAGACTTCAAACTCATCTTCCAGCAACTCCAGCGCCGTCTGCAGCAGGCAGACATGCGCTTCGCAGCCGGCAATGACGATACTGTTGCGCTCGGGGGCTTGCTGCTGGGGTTTTTGCAGGTGCTTGGGCAGGCTGCGGGCATTGCCGCCTTGCGGCTTGGCTGGCGGGCGCAGCCATTCGTTGAGGCCCTCGGGCACGGCGCTGAAGAACATCTTGGACAGCGTCTTGTTGCACAGTGCGCGCAGTTCCTCGGCATTGGGGCCTAGCTTGCTGGGGTTCTGTTCGGTGCCGAACACGGGTACCTGCAGCTGCCGGGCAATGCGGGCCAGCGTGGTGGCGTTGCGCAGGGCCTGCCCGCCTTCAAAAATGGCGGGCATCAGCTTTTCCTGGTAGTCCACCAGGACGAGTTGGGATTCTTCGAAATCTAGAAGCATAGGAATTGAATGGCCTCAGGTGCCAGCAGGGCAGGCGTCTGGGGCAAAAGACACGGATTAATCACGGGCGTAACCGATGGGCAGGACAATGCCCGCCTCGTGCGCCACCCGCACGCAGTCGCGCAGGTGCTGTTCGCCCAGGTAACGTAGTGTCGCATAGCCCAGCGCCGCCGCGACGGCCTGGCCTGCAATGGGCACATATTTGCTGGCCTGCTGCGCAGTCAGCCGCATGCCCAGCGCCTTGGCGGCACGCATGATGACATCCTTGGTGATGAGCTTGCCGATGAGCACCCCGCCCAGCATGTTGACGGTGTTCTGCACCTTGTCGCGCTTGGCGGGTGAGAGGCGGGCAATCTGGTCGTCGCTGAGGCCGAAGTTCGTGCTGATCTGCGGAATCAGCCGTGAGAGCAGGGCGGCATCCACCGCCATGTCCAGCCCCGGAATCGGCGTTGCGCTGGCAAGCGCCGCCGTCAGGGCCTTGCGGTGCAGCAGCTTGCGCGATTGCTCCACGGCTTCGATCAATGCCGGGTTGCCGGTGTCCATGGCGAGCTGCAGCGCAGATGGGGGGCGAGGCTTGCGGGCGAATTTCATGGCAAGGAGGTGAGGCAGTGCAGGGAAAAAACAAGGCTGCCCGCGCGGCAGGCGCATGGCAGCCTTGTCTGGCGACGGGTGGGCAGGTCTGCGGTCAAGCCTTCTTGCGCACCAGGCCGTAGATGAACAGCAGGATGATGGCGCCCACGATGGAGGCAATCCAGCCCGCCGCCTGGCCTTCCTGGTACCAGCCCATGGCGACACCGGCATAGCTGGCAAGCAGGGAGCCGGCAATGCCCAGGAGGATGGTCATGATCCAGCCCAGCTTGTCATCGCCAGGTTTGAGGGCCCGCGCAAGCAGGCCGACAATCAGGCCGACAAAAATGGTTCCAATGATTGACATGCAAATTCCTCCAAAAAGCCATGTGAAAAGAGATTGAACGACCAGCGCAGACCAACGGCCCAGCGTGTACCGAGCGTAGCGACAGAATGTAGCCTGTTTTGTAGGACACGTTTAAAAACATGCAGCCAATTGCAAACAGCTGCAAACCCGCCGGGAGCCAGGCGCCGCGAGTCATGGTAATCCCGGGGTGGCGGCTTCCGGGGCAAAAAAATGCCCCGCAGGCTGCGGGGCAGGGTTTGCATTCGGCGGCAGCTGCCGTTCCGCGCCAGCTGCCGACCGGTGCGATATCAGGCCATGACCTTGGCTACCGAGGCGCAGACGTAGTCAATGTTCTTGCTGTTGAGTGCAGCCACGCACATGCGGCCGGTGTCGGTGCCGTACACGCCGAATTCGTTGCGCAGGCGCACCATCTGGTCCTTGGACAGGCCGGAGTAGCTGAACATGCCGATCTGCGTGGTGATGAACGACATGTCCTGCTTCACACCGGCCGCCTTGAGGCCGTCCACCAGCTTCTGGCGCATGGCCTTGATGCGCACGCGCATCTCGCCCAGTTCCTTTTCCCACAGCGCACGCAGCTCGGGGTTGTTCAGCACGGCGGCCACCACGGCACCACCGTGGGTGGGTGGGTTGGAGTAGTTGGTGCGGATGACGACCTTGAGCTGGCTCAGCACGCGGGCGGCTTCTTCCTTGTCGGTGCAGACCACCGACAGGGCACCCACGCGCTCGCCGTACAGGCTGAAGCTCTTGGAGAACGAGGTGGACACGAAGATGGTGAGGCCGGCGGCGATGAACTTGTCGATGGCGGCGCCGTCTTCCTTGATGCCGTGGCCAAAGCCCTGGTAGGCCATGTCCAGGAACGGGGTCAGGTTCTTGGCCTTGACGGCGGCGATCACCTGGTCCCACTGAGCGGCAGTGATGTCGTAGCCGGTGGGGTTGTGGCAGCAGGCGTGCAGCACCACGATGGTGCCGGGCGCTGCGGCGTTCAGGTCGGCCAGCATGCCGTCGAAGTTGACCGAGCGGGTGGCGGCATCGTAGTAGCGATAGCTGCCCACTTCAAAGCCAGCATTGGTGAAGATGGCGCGGTGGTTTTCCCAGCTGGGGTCGGAGATCAGCACCTTGGCATTGGGGCTGAGCTTTTTCAGGAAGTCGGCGCCGATCTTCAGGCCGCCGGTGCCGCCTACGGCCTGCACGGTGGCAACGCGGCCGGACTTGACGACTTCGGAATCGGCGCCAAACACCAGGCCCTTGACAGCGCTGTCATAAGCGGCGATACCGTCAATGGGCAGGTAGCCACGCGGCGTGGGCTTGTCCATCATGGCCTTTTCGGCGGCTTGCACGCATTGCAGCAGCGGCAGCTTGCCGTTGTCGTCGAAATACACGCCCACGCCCAGGTTCACCTTGCTCGGGTTGGTGTCAGCTGCGAATTGTTCGTTCAGACCCAGGATAGGGTCGCGGGGGGCCATTTCGACGGAAGAAAAAAGAGACATGAGGAGTCCTAAGAAGGTAGAAATCTGGCGTTTCGCCCCAAGATGCAAGAATCTCGTTTCAAGAAATTGCCGTACGCTCCGGGGTTAACCCCCGTATTCTAGCGATGCCCGCTCGCGCGTGGCATACCCGACCTATGCACGAAGTCACTACCGAGGCAGCCCGCCAGGGCCAGTTTGTTCAATATCCGGGCTCGCCGTTCGAGCTGTTCCAGCCTTACCCGCCTGCAGGCGATCAGCCGGCGGCCATCGATGGCCTGGTGGAGGGCATTGAGGATGGCGAAGCGTTTCAGACCCTGCTGGGCGTGACCGGCTCGGGCAAAACCTTCACCATGGCCAATGTCATTGCCCGCACGGGGCGGCCCGCCATCGTGTTTGCGCCCAACAAGACGCTGGCCGCGCAGCTGTACAGCGAGTTTCGCGAGTTCTTTCCGAAGAACGCGGTGGAATATTTCGTCAGCTACTACGATTACTACCAGCCCGAGGCCTATGTGCCGCAGCGCGATCTTTTCATCGAAAAGGACAGCGCCATCAATGAGCACATCGAGCAGATGCGGCTGTCGGCCACCAAGAGCGTGCTGGAGCGCCGCGACACCATCGTGGTGGCCACCGTCTCCGCCATCTACGGTATCGGCTCGCCCGAGTCGTACACCAAGATGCGCTTCATCCTGCGCGTGGGCGACGAGATCAACCAGCGCGACACGATTGCGCAGCTGGTGCGCATGCAGTACAAGCGCAACGACATGGATTTCTCTCGCGGGTCGTTCCGTGTGCGTGGCGACACCATCGATGTGTTTCCGTCGGAGCACAGCGAACTGGCCGTGCGCATCGAACTGTTCGATGATGAGGTTGAAAGCATCCAGCTGTTTGACCCCCTCACGGGCCGGGTGCGACAAAAGGTGCCGCGCTTTACCATCTACCCCAGCAGCCACTATGTGACACCGCGCGACCAGGTGCTGGCGGCCGTCGAAACCATCAAGGAAGAGCTGGCCGGGCGATTGAAGCAGCTGGTGGGTGAAGGCAAGCTGGTGGAGGCACAGCGCCTGGAGCAGCGCACGCGCTTCGATCTGGAAATGCTGAGCGAGGTGGGGCACTGCAAGGGCATCGAAAACTACTCGCGCCACCTCTCCGGAGCCATGCCGGGCGATCCGCCGCCCACGATGACCGACTACATGCCCAAGGATGCGCTCCTGTTCCTGGACGAGAGCCACCAGATGATCGGCCAGCTCAACGCCATGTACAACGGCGACAAGGCGCGCAAGACCACCTTGGTCGAGTACGGCTTTCGCCTGCCCAGCGCGCTGGACAACCGGCCGCTCAAGTTCGTGGAATTCGAGCAGCGCATGCGCCAGGTGGTGTTTGTATCGGCCACGCCGGCCGACTACGAAAAGCAGCACGCCGGCAAGGTGGTGGAGCAGGTGGTGCGACCCACGGGCCTGGTCGACCCCGAGGTGGAAGTGCGCCCCGCAACCCACCAGGTGGACGATGTGCTTCAGGAGATCCATGCCCGCGTCAAGGTCAATGAGCGGGTGCTGATCACAACCCTGACCAAGCGCATGGCCGAACAGCTGACGGAGTACCTGACGGACAACGGCGTGAAGGTGCGGTACCTGCACTCCGATGTGGACACGGTCGAGCGGGTGGAGATCATCCGCGACCTGCGCCTGGGCGCATTTGACGTGCTGGTCGGCATCAACCTGCTGCGTGAAGGCCTGGATATTCCGGAAGTATCCCTGGTCGCCATCCTGGATGCCGACAAGGAAGGCTTTCTGCGCGCCGAGCGCAGCCTGATCCAGACCATTGGCCGGGCGGCGCGCAATATGCACGGCAAGGCCATCCTGTATGCCGACCGCATCACCGACTCGATGAAGCGGGCGATGGACGAAACCTCGCGCCGCCGGGCCAAGCAGATGGCCTTCAACGAAGCCCATGGCATTGTGCCCAGGAGCATTGTCAAGCAGGTGCGCGACCTGATTGACGGCGTCTACAGCACCAAGGCCAGCGAGGAGTTCGAACGGGCCGAAAAGGTGGCTTTGCAGAAGGCGCAGGTCGAGGAAATGTCCGAACGCGATATTTCCAAGGAAATCAAGCGGCTGGAAAAGGAAATGATGGAAGCCGCCCGCAATCTCGAATTCGAGGCTGCGGCCCGGGCGCGCGACCAATTGACCTTGCTCAAACAAAGGGCTTTTGGTGGGGCCTCTCCAGAGGCAGGGAATACCCGCAGCGCTTAGTGGAAACTGGTTGTGTCAGTAATCTTTGCTTACCCGAGCGAATTTATGGGGCATTGTGCTATACTGACACAAATTACTCAACAACAAGAAAAAAAGCCTTTCGATGAACGGGACCTGCCCTGGCAACAGGGTAGAGCGACGGGCTATGACGAAGCCGATGCGGGTGGCTTGCTTGCTTCGGATGTCTATGGTTATCAAGCCTGACCTCTAAGGAACGATTATGCGTCTCACGACCAAGGGCCGATTTGCTGTTACTGCCATGATTGATCTGGCTTTGCGCCAGAACAATGGTCCAGTTACCCTGGCTGCCATCAGCCAGCGCCAGCAAATCTCGCTGTCTTATCTGGAGCAGCTGTTTGGCAAGCTGCGCCGCCACGAACTGGTGGAATCCACGCGTGGCCCGGGCGGCGGATACACGCTGGCCCGCAAGGCTGCCGAAATCACCGTCGCGGACATCATTGTGTCGGTGGACGAACCCATTGATGCCACCCAGTGCGGTGGCAAGGAAAACTGCATGGGCGAAGCAGGTCGTTGCATGACGCACGAGCTGTGGGCTTCGCTGAACCAGCGCATGGTGGAGTTTCTTGATTCCGTCACGCTGCAAAAGCTGGTGGACGATCAGCTCGCCAAGGGCATTCAGATCGAAGACAAGCCCGTGGTGCGCCGCGCCATTTCGACCACGCCGGTGGTCAAGCCTATCCGCGTGACCGCGCCGAACTCGGTGTTTGCACTCGGCAACGTAGGCAATGCATTTGCCAAATCCTAAGGTTTGATGCGGCGCCTGGCGCCGCAGCCCGGGGCATGCGGAGCGCCGGGCAGGGTGGGTGCGCCTGTACGTGGCATCTGCCTGTGCTGTTAGCACAACGTGTTTTGTGATTTTGCGTGTGCCTCGCCCGCACATGCCTGAGAAGCCAGATATGGACATGACCCCACATTTCCCCATTTACCTCGACTACGGCGCCACCACGCCGGTGGACCCCCGTGTGGTCGAAGCCATGATTCCCTGGCTGTCGGAGAATTTCGGCAACCCGGCCTCGCGCAGCCATGCCTGGGGCTGGACTGCGGAAGAGGCGGTGGAGAAGGCGCGCAAGCAAGTGGCCGATCTGATCCACGCCGATCCGCGTGAAATCATCTGGACCAGCGGCGCCACCGAGTCGGACAATCTGGCCATCAAGGGGGCCGCCCAGTTCTACAAGGGCAAGGGCAAGCACTTGATCACAGTCAAGACCGAGCACAAGGCCGTGCTGGACACCATGCGCGCCCTGGAGCGTGAGGGTTTTGAAGTCACGTATCTGGACGTGCTGGAAAACGGTCTGGTCGATCTGGACGTCTTCAAGGCCGCGATCCGCCCCGACACCATTCTGGTGAGCGTCATGTTCGTCAACAACGAAACCGGCGTGATCCAGGACATCGAGACGATTGGCGACATCTGCCGCGAAAAGGGCATCATCTTCCACGTGGATGCAGCGCAGGCCACGGGCAAGGTGGAAATCGATGTCACCAAGCTCAAGATCGATCTGATGAGCCTGGCTTCGCACAAGACCTATGGCCCCAAGGGCATCGGTGCGCTGTACGTGCGCCGCAAGCCACGCGTGCGCCTCGAAGCGCAGATCCACGGTGGCGGCCATGAGCGCGGCATGCGTTCGGGCACCCTGGCTACGCACCAGATCGTGGGCATGGGCGAGGCCTATCGCCTGGCACAGGAAGAAATGGCCAAGGACTACGCCCACGCCAAGGCACTGCAGCAACGCATGATCGATGGCTTGAAGGACATCGAGCAGGTCTTCATCAACGGCGACCTGGAACACCGCGTTCCGCACAACCTGAACATCAGCTTCAACTACGTGGAAGGTGAATCGCTGATCATGGGCATCAAGGGTCTGGCGGTGTCGTCCGGCTCGGCCTGCACCTCGGCCAGCCTGGAGCCCAGCTATGTGCTGCGCGCCCTGGGCCGCAGCGACGAGCTGGCCCACAGCAGCCTGCGCATGACCTTCGGCCGTTTCACGACCGAGGCCGACATCGATTACGCCGTGCAGTCGATCCGCGAAAACGTCGCCAAGCTGCGCGAGCTGAGCCCCCTGTGGGAAATGTACAAGGACGGTGTCGATCTGAGCACCATCCAGTGGGCTGCTCACTGAGCCCCTGCACCACGAAGCAACAGTAAAGAGGTATCCAAAATGGCATATTCCGACAAGGTCATCGACCACTACGAAAATCCCCGCAATGTGGGCTCTTTCGACAAGGGTGACGAATCCGTTGGTACCGGCATGGTGGGCGCGCCCGCTTGCGGCGACGTGATGAAGCTGCAGATCAAGGTCAATGCCGAAACCGGCGTGATCGAAGACGCACGCTTCAAGACCTACGGCTGTGGCTCGGCCATCGCCTCGTCGTCGCTGGTGACCGAATGGGTCAAGGGCAAGACGCTGGACGAAGCCGCCGCGCTCAAGAACGCGCAGATCGCTGAAGAGCTGGCATTGCCCCCGGTCAAGATCCACTGCTCCATCCTGGCAGAAGATGCGATCAAGGCTGCCGTGAGCGATTACAAGGCCAAGCACACCGCCAAGGTGGAGGCATAAGCACCAATGGCTGTCACGCTTTCTGAATCGGCTGCGCGCCACATCACCCGCTACCTGTCGCGCCGCGGCAAGGGCGTGGGTGTGCGCCTGGGCGTCAAGACCACCGGCTGCTCGGGCCTGGCCTACAAGCTGGAGTACGTGGACGAGGCCGCGCCTGAAGACGTGGTGTTCGAGGAACACGGCGTCAAGATACTGGTCGACCCCAAGAGCATGGCCTATATCGATGGCACCGAGCTGGATTTTGTGCGCGAAGGCCTGAATGAAGGCTTCAAGTTCCACAACCCCAACGAGCGTGACCGTTGCGGCTGCGGCGAGAGCTTTCGCGTGTAAGCTATTGAAAACAGAGCTGTCGGCGCTCGTGATATGGGGTTTCAAGCTGAAATATGCTGAAGTTTCGTACAGAAGGCCGCAGACAGCTCTTTTTTGATCACCGGCAACTTATGACCGCCTTCGCACACCGCCAGGCGGTTTTTTAACGCCATGCCGAGCGAGGACAATGGCGATTTTGTTGGCGAAAAGGCCGCCGTGTGTGGCGAGCGAGCCGAGGCGACTTGAAGAACGATGAACCTGCAATCCAATGATTTTGAGCTGTTCGGCGTGGCCGAGCAGTTTGCGCAAGACGCAGGCCAACTGGCCGAGCGCTGGAAGCTGCTGCAGAAAGAGGCGCACCCCGACCGGTTTGCGGCCCAGGGTGCGGCGGCGCAGCGCGTGGCCATGCAATGGTCGATGCGCATCAACGAGGCCTACCAGCGCCTCAAGGACCCGCTCAAGCGCGCCGCCTACCTGTGCGAGCTGCATGGCGCGCCCATTCGTGCCGAAGACAACACAGCCATGCCCGCAGCGTTCCTGATGCAGCAGATGGAGTGGCGCGAGGCCCTCGAAGACGCGCAGAGCGCAGCCGCAGTTGACGCGTTGGAGGACGAAGTGCAGGCTTCGCGCCGAACCATGCTCGCGCGCTGCGAGCAACTGCTTGATACCGAGCGCAACTACGCGGAAGCCGCCCAGCAGGTGAGAGCCCTCATGTTTGTTGCGCGATTTAGCGCAGATATCGACCGCCGCCGCGAGCAACTGGGACAATAAGCCCTGTACCGCGACTTGCGGGATCCAGCCGCAGGCACTGCCTGCGGCACTGGGGCGCTGCTTGGCAGTGGTTTGCATGAAGCAGATCGCCAGCGCCCATCCTGCAAGCGATAGAACTCATAAAAGAATAGCATCCATGGCATTGCTCCAAATTTCCGAACCCGGCCAGTCTCCCGATCCGCACCAACGTCGCATCGCTGTGGGCATTGACCTGGGCACCACGCATTCGCTGGTGGCCGCCGTGCGCAACGGCGTAGCCGAATGCCTGCCTGATGACGATGGCCGCGTGTTGCTGCCGTCCGTCGTGCACTACCATGCGGGCGGCAAGCGCGACATCGGCTACGCGGCGCTCACCACGCCGGGGCTGGACGCTGCCAACACCATTGCATCTGCCAAGCGGCTGATGGGCCGCACCCTGACCGATGTGCAGCACCCCGAGCAACTGCCGTACCAGCTGGTGCAGCCCGAAGATGCTGGCATGGTAGCCATCGAGACCGTGGCGGGCCGCAAGTCTCCGGTGGAGATCAGTGCCGAGATCCTGGCTACCTTGCGTTACCGCGCAGAAGACACGTTCGACAACGACCTGTATGGCGCCGTCATCACTGTGCCCGCGTATTTTGACGATGCGCAGCGCCAGGCCACCAAGGATGCGGCGCAACTGGCCGGCATCAAGCTGCTGCGCCTCATCAATGAACCTACGGCCGCTGCCATTGCCTATGGGCTCGACAACGCCGCAGAAGGCATCTACGCCGTCTATGACCTGGGCGGCGGCACGTTCGACATCTCCATCCTGCGCCTGGCACGCGGCGTGTTCGAGGTGATTGCCACCGGCGGTGATTCGGCGCTGGGCGGTGATGACTACGATGCAGCACTGGCCCAATGGGCGCTGGCCAAGACCGGCGCCGTGGCGCAGAGTGCGCAGGACAAGGCCGTGCTGCGCCTGGCCGCCAAGGCGGCGAAGGAAGGATTGACCGCTTCTGAATCGATAGCATTCAGCGCACAGCTGGCGGGCGCCAACATTCATTTTGATCTAAACCGCGCAGATTTTGACGCAGCCACCCGGCATTTGACCGACCGCACACTCACCGCCGTACGCCGCGCGCTGCGCGATGCGCAACTGGACAAGGACGAGGTGCAGGGCGTCGTCATGGTGGGCGGCTCCACCCGCATGCCGCAGGTGCGGCAGGCCGTGGCCGGTTATTTTGGCCGCGAACCATTGACCAACCTCAACCCGGACGAAGTCGTGGCCCTGGGTGCATCCATCCAGGCCAACCAGTTGGCGGGCAACGACACCAATGGCGACCTGCTGCTGCTGGACGTGATTCCGCTGTCGCTGGGCATCGAAACCATGGGAGGCCTCGTCGAGCGCATCGTCAGCCGCAACGAAACCATTCCGACCGCGCGCGCGCAGGATTTCACCACCTACAAGGACGGCCAGACTGCATTGGCAATCCATGTGGTGCAGGGCGAGCGTGATCTGGTGGCCGATTGTCGCAGCCTGGCGCGCTTCGAGCTGCGCGGCATCCCTCCAATGGCTGCGGGCGCCGCGCGCATTCGCGTTACCTTCACCATCGATGCGGATGGCCTGCTCTCGGTGAGCGCGCAGGAGCAGATGAGTGGCGTGCAGGCGCAGATCGACGTCAAGCCGTCGTACGGTCTGTCGGACGACCAGATCGCCCGCATGCTGCAGGACAGCTTCAGTACCGCGCAAGCCGACATGCAGGCGCGTGCGCTGGTGGAGGCGCGCGTGGACGGCGACCGCCTGCTGATTGCCACGCAAAGCGCGCTGGATGCCGACGGCGACGTGCTGAGCGACGCCGAGCGCGAGCAGATCGACGCGCTGATGAACGCACTGCGCGCCACCTTGACGGGCGACAACGCTGCCGCTATCGAGGCTGCCAGCGAAGCCCTGGGCAAGGGCACCGAAACCTTTGCCGCAGAGCGCATGAACCGCGGCATCCGCCAGGCGCTTGCCGGCAAGAACGTGCAATCCATCTAAAAAATACGAGAAAACGACCCCATGCCAGTTATCAAGATCCTCCCGCACGCCGAATACTGCCCCAATGGCGCTGAAATCAAGGCGCCTACCGGCACATCGGTCTGTGAAGCCCTGCTGGAAAACGGCATCAATATCGAACATGCCTGCGACATGAGCCGCGCCTGCACCACCTGCCACGTCATCGTGCGCAAGGGTTTCGATTCGATGGAGCCTTCGGAAGAGGAAGAGGACGACCTGCTGGACAAGGCCTGGGGCCTGGAGCCGCAGTCGCGCCTCTCGTGCCAGGCCATCGTGGCGCGTGAGGACCTGACGGTAGAGATCCCCAAGTACTCGATCAACCACGCCAAAGAAAACCACTGAGCGCATGCACCTGCAGAACGCTGTCGTACCACACGAAGCCCTCGCGCAGATGCGAATGGCCAATGGGGTAGGGCGCAGCGGCTGAGGTAGCATGCACGGGCACATGATTGAGAGGATGTAGGGATGGCTCGCCAAATTGTTCTGGATACGGAAACCACCGGCCTGTCGGCCGCCGAAGGCGATCGCGTGATCGAATTGGGCTGCGTGGAACTGGTAGACCGCAAGCTCAGCGGCAACAACCTGCACCTGTACTTCAACCCCGACCGTGAAAGCCACGAAGACGCGCTGCGCGTGCACGGCATCACGACGGCGTTTCTAGCCGACAAACCGCGTTTTCATGAAATGGCGGTGCAGATCCAGGAATACCTGCAGGGTGCCGAGTTGATCATCCACAACGCGCCGTTCGACATGGGCTTTCTGAACAAGGAGTTCGAGCGCGTGGGCATGCCAAGCCTGACCAGCATGGTCAGCGGCGTGATCGACAGCCTGGTGATGGCCAAGGAACTGTTCCCCGGCAAGCGCAACTCGCTCGACGCCCTGTGCGATCGCCTCGAAGTGGACAACTCTGGCCGTGACCTGCACGGCGCCTTGCTGGATGCGGAACTGCTGGCCGACGTCTACATCAACATGACGCGCGGGCAGGAACAGCTGCTGTCCATGGATGCGGCGCCTGGCGCGCACGGTTCATCTGCTGGCAAGGCCGGAATTGTGGTGCAGCGCCAGGATCTGAGCCACTTCGACCTGCCGGTGATTGTGCCGTCGGACGCTGAACTGGCAGCGCACGAAGAGGTGCTTGCGCAGATCGACAAATCGAGCGGCGACAAAACAATTTGGCGAAAAATGGCCTGATTTATCTGGCATGCAACGAATTGCTGCCATAATAGCGGTCTTGACGGAAACGTCATGCGGGGTGATTAGCTCAGCGGTAGAGCACTGCCTTCACACGGCAGGGGTCACATGTTCGATCCATGTATCACCCACCAGTTTTTCGGAAAGATGTCTGCAAAGGCGGCTTTCTTCGGGTGATTAGCTCAGCGGTAGAGCACTGCCTTCACACGGCAGGGGTCACATGTTCGATCCATGTATCACCCACCAGTTTTTCGGAAAGATGCCCGCAAAGGCGGCTTTCTTCGGGTGATTAGCTCAGCGGTAGAGCACTGCCTTCACACGGCAGGGGTCACATGTTCGATCCATGTATCACCCACCAATTTATAGTATAGAAATCAAGGGCTTGGTGAAATTCACCAAGCCCTTTTTCTTTGATCGATGAGCCGGAAATGTGGGCTTTCAGCGGTTTGCATCGGTCTGCGCGGCCATGCGGACTCGTCGTGTTGGCTCTGCGCGTTTTCTGCATATATTGCTTAGCGAAGCTCCTGTGACAGGAAGAGCATGAGCGCGCCGTTCATGTTCGTCGCTAGAGACCCATTGGTGGATACGCAGAGAGCGAAGCCTCCAGCAATGACAGCTGCGACGGCTTGGCAATCGTGCGTGCAACCGAAGCCGTTACCTCCGGCGTTCGCCTTGCCGATCTGGGCCAGCGCCATGCCATCAACGAGGACACGCCTGCCGGCTTTGTTGCACAAATCCGGGCCGCAGCGGTAGTAGGCTCGGATGATGAGTGAGACGAACTGGGGTCGGCGCAAGTACCGCACCACAAACTGG
>NZ_JBNDIT010000032.1:0-24489 GCF_050434545.1 Comamonas sp. 4034
CACCGAGCTGGGCACGCCCCAAACGGTGGCCGTGGCATAACTACGTCTGGGGTTTGGGGAGACTCAGTCCCAAACCGATTTATGCAACAAGGCCCTGCGGATGCAGTGAAACAATTCGCACAAAATACCTGTACAAATAAACAGTTTCATAAGATACTCAATACTGTTTTTATATACAGATATTCATCCATGGAAACTGTCACCCTGATCGAAGCCCACCTGCAGGATTGCCAGGGCATTGAACCGGCGCTGCGCAGCAAGGCAGAAGCGCGTTTTGTCAAAGAGCTGCAGCGCCAGTTCCCTTCGGAACAAGCGCTGGTGGAGGCATGGGAAGCGTGGAGCAGCGCTGCAGAAGGCGCTGATGAGATCAACCCCGGCCAGGAGCAATTAGCCCGCAGTTGGCTCAAGGCCTTTGAGCGCGCCCGGTTTGCCGGCTTTCGCGACATCGCGGTGGAAGAAGCGTTTTTTGAAGTCAAGCTGCATTGATGCCTTGCTAGCAGGCCCGGCGTGGAGGCTGGGCTCCTGCTTCCAGCTGCCTGCGAGTCGAGTGGGGTGGCCTCTGGCGGCAGTTCAGGCAACCGCCCGCTGACTCGGCATTGCTGCCTGCCGCGTGGCGCGCAGCCCCATCCACTGCAGATCGGCCAGGGCCAGCACAACAACCGCCTGCACCGCCACCCATGCCACGCCCCAGCCGCTCAATACCAGGCTGGAGCCCAGAACCAGGGCTGCACAAGCCAGCGCCCAGCCCAGATTGCCCACGGCGACCAGCCCGACCAGCGTGCGCGGCACTGGCTGGCGCCGCGCCATCCAGCCCGCAGCCAAGGCATAGACCAGCAGAAAGAGGCCCGTCCCGGCCAGCAAGGATGGAGGCAGACCCGTCAAACGGGCGAGCGGCTGCGTAAAAGCCAGCTGGGCAATGCCTGTACCCGCACAGGACGCTGCATCGGCCCACATCACACGGGGCAAGAACCGGGGAGAAGCAAAGACGGACATGAAAGACTCCTGTTGAATGAAGAAGGTCTGCGGCCAGTCCAGTACCGGCTGCTGGGCTCCATGGTTCCCATCTGCGTGCACTGCGTCGATAACCTCGCAGGTCATGGCCCGCCCTCCCCGCTTGCCACTACGATGCAGGCATGAACACCAGCACTGCGCCCTCCTTTCATGCGACTCCTGCATCCACTGCGCCACCAGGTGCCCGCGCCCCATTTGGCGAGCACCTGCGCCACTGGCGCCAGCACCGCCGGTTGAGCCAGCAAGGCCTGGCGCTGGAAGCCGATATTTCGACCCGGCACCTGAGCTATGTGGAAACCGGCCGCGCGCAGCCCAGCCGCGAGATGGTGCTGCGTCTGGCCGAGCGCCTGTCGGTGCCGCTGCGCGAGCGCAATGCGCTGCTGGTGGCTGCGGGCTTTGCGCCCATGTACCAGGCGCGCCCGCTGGACCACCCCGATCTGGCGGCCGCACGCCAGGCCGTGGAACTGGTGCTCCAGGGCCATGAGCCCAACCCCGCGCTCGCGGTGGACCGGCACTGGAATCTGGTGGCCGCCAATGCCATCGTGCCGCTGCTGCTCGAAGGCGTTGCGCCGCACCTGCTCGAGCCCCCGGTGAATGTTCTGCGCCTGAGCCTCCACCCCGAAGGGCTGGGCCCGCGCCTGGCCAATGCCGGAGCGTGGCGCGCCCACCTGCTGCACCGCCTGCAACAACAGATTGCAGCAACGGCCGACGGCCAGTTGCAGGCCCTGCATGATGAAATCGCCGCCTACCCCTGCCAGGGCGGCGATGATGCCCTGCACGGTGCAGCCCCCGGCAGCCACATTGCCGTACCCTTCGAGCTGCATACCGCTTTGGGAAAGCTGAGCTTCATCAGCACCATCACCATCTTCGGCACGCCGGTGGATGTGACCCTGCAGGAGCTGGCGGTCGAATCCTTCTTTCCTGCGGATGCCGCAACCAAAACGGCCCTGGCGGGCATGCGTGCCGCCATGCAGGCTGCGGACGGTGCCCCCGACGCCTGATCGCCCGGGCTGCGCGGACCGAACGCAGCACGCCTGCCGGTGCAATGAAAAAACCCCGCCAGAGATCATCTGGCGGGGTTTTCTAGGGACGTGGCAAATGCAGCCCCTTGCTTCAGCAGCCATCAGGCTGCCGGGCATCAGACCTTCTCTGCGACTTCTGCGTATTCGGAGATTTCGTTGAAGTTCATGTAGCGGTACACCGAGGCCTTGTCGGCATCGATCACGCCCATTTCCTGCAGGTACTCTTCCTTGGTAGGCAGCTTGCCGATGCGCGATGCAATGGCAGCCAGCTCGGCCGAGCCCAGGAACACGTTGGTGTTCTTGCCCAGGCGGTTGGGGAAGTTGCGGGTGGAGGTGGAGATCACCGTCGCACCTTCGCGCACCTGGGCCTGGTTGCCCATGCACAGCGAGCAGCCGGGCATTTCGGTACGTGCACCAGCGGTGCCGAAGGCAGCGTAGTGGCCTTCCTTGATCAGCTCGCTCTGGTCCATCTTGGTTGGCGGTGCCACCCACAGCTTGACGGGGATGTCACGCTGGCCGCCCAGCAGCTTGGCTGCAGCGCGGAAGTGACCGATGTTGGTCATGCACGAACCGATGAAGGCTTCATCGATCTTGGTACCGGCCACTTCGGACAGGAATTTGGCGTCGTCCGGATCGTTGGGGCAGCAGACGATAGGCTCCTTGATGTCGGCCAGATCGATCTCGATCACGGCGGCGTACTCGGCGTCCTTGTCGGCTTCGAGCAGGTCGGGCTTGGCAAGCCAGGCTTCCACCTTCTCGATGCGGCGCTGCAGGGTCTTGGCGTCGGCGTAACCGTCGGCGATCATGTTCTTCATCAGAACGATGTTCGAGGTCAGGTACTCCTTGATTGGCTCGGGGTTGAGCTTGATCGTGCAGCCAGCTGCCGAGCGCTCTGCCGAGGCGTCGGACAGCTCGAATGCCTGCTCCACCTTCAGATCGGGCAGACCTTCGATTTCGAGAACCTTGCCCGAGAAGATGTTCTTCTTGCCAGCCTTGGCCACGGTCAGCAGACCTGCCTTGATGGCGTACAGAGGAATTGCGTGCACCAGATCGCGCAGCGTCACGCCGGGCTGCATTTCGCCCTTGAAGCGCACCAGCACGGATTCAGGCATGTCCAGAGGCATCACGCCGGTGGCAGCACCGAAGGCCACCAGGCCCGAGCCTGCGGGGAACGAGATGCCAATGGGGAAACGCGTGTGCGAGTCGCCGCCGGTGCCCACGGTATCGGGCAGCAGCAGGCGGTTGAGCCAGCTGTGGATCACGCCGTCACCAGGACGCAGGGCCACGCCGCCACGGTTGGAGATGAAAGCAGGCAGTTCGCGGTGGGTTTTCACGTCCACGGGCTTGGGGTAGGCTGCGGTGTGGCAGAAGGATTGCATCACCATGTCAGCCGAGAAACCCAGGCAAGCCAGGTCCTTGAGCTCATCGCGGGTCATCGGGCCGGTGGTGTCTTGCGAACCCACGGTGGTCATGCGAGGTTCGCAGTATGTACCGGGACGAATGCCCTGGCCTTCTGGCAGACCACATGCACGGCCGACCATCTTCTGCGCCAGCGTGAAGCCTGCATTGGAAGCAGCAGGGGCTTGCGGCAGGCGGAAAGCGGTGGATGCAGGCAGGCCCAGCGTCTCGCGAGCCTTGGCGGTCAGCGAACGGCCAATGATCAGGTTGATACGGCCACCGGCTTGCACTTCATCGAGCAGCACGTCGCTCTTGAGGGCGAAGTCGGCGATCTTGGCACCGTTCTTCTCGACCTTGCCTTCGTACGGGAAGACGTCGAGCACGTCGCCCATTTCCATCTTCGAGACATCGACTTCGATCGGCAGCGAGCCGGAGTCTTCCTGCGTGTTGAAGAAAATCGGCGCAATCTTGCCGCCCAGCGTCACACCACCGAAGCGCTTGTTGGGCACGAAGGGAATGTCCATGCCGGTCGCCCAGATGATGGAGTTGGTGGCCGACTTGCGGGAAGAGCCGGTGCCGACCACATCGCCCACGTAGGCAACGAGGTGGCCCTTTTTCTTCAGGTCGTCAATGAACTGCATCGGGCCGCGCTTGCCGTCTTCCTCGGGCTTGAAGGCCGCGTCGGGGCGGGTGTTCTTCAGCATCGCCAGGTAGTGCAGCGGAATGTCGGGGCGGCTCCAGGCATCGGGTGCTGGCGACAGATCGTCGGTGTTGGTTTCGCCAGGCACCTTGAATACGGTGACCGTGATCTTTTCCTCAACCTTGGGGCGCGAGGTGAACCATTCGGCATCGGCCCAGCTCTGCATCACTTCCTTCGCCTTGGCATTGCCAGCCTTGGCCTTGGTGGCGACGTCGTTGAAGTAATCGAACATCAACAAGGTCTTCTTGAGCGCATCGGCGGCCACCGTGGCGACTTCGGCATCGTCCAGCAATTCGATCAGCGGCTGCACGTTGTAGCCACCCACCATGGTGCCCAGCAATTCGGTCGCCTTGGCCTTGGAGATCAGGCCAACCTTGATGTCGCCATGCGCAACCGCTGCCAGGAAGGACGCCTTGACCTTGGCGGCATCGTCCACGCCCGGGGGCACGCGGTGGGTCAGCAAATCCAGCAGGAAAGCGTCTTCACCAGCGGGAGGGTTCTTGATCAGCTCGATCAGCTCGGCAACCTGCTTGGCATCCAAGGGCAGCGGGGGAATGCCCAGTGCGGCGCGTTCAGCCACATGGTCGCGGTAGGCTTTCAACATACTTACTCCGGTTCTCTATTTCAATGGTGGGGCGCGCCGTGCCTGCTGCATCCACGCCGCTGACAGGGATCAGCGGCCGTTGCCTTCAAACAAGGCGGCGGGGGGGTTTTTCTTGATGGCTTCAGCCACCTGGTTTTGCTCTGGGCTCATGCATTCGTCAGCCATGCGCTGGCCCAGCTTGCGGTTGATGAGCATGGATTTGTTGGCCACCTGCAGCCACATCGCGCCTGCCTTGGCATCTTCCAGACGCACCGTGCCGGTGGAGGTGGAAACAGGCGACATGTGGTACTTGAAGCCCTTGCCTTCCACAAAGAAGTAGCCGGGGTTCACCGAATCCTTGGCAATGCTGACCGAAGCACCCAGTTCGCAGCTGATGCGGCCCTGGTACACCTGCTCGGCAATGGCCAGCTCGGCTGGCGTGAGCGTCTGCTGGGTCGGAATGGCGGCGGCAGAGCCGACGGCTACTGCACCAGCAGCGCCAGCGGCAACCGCTGCACCCTTCTTGGCGGTGGATTTTTTGGCAGTCGTTTTCTTGGCAGGGGCTGCGGCCTTCTTGGCCGTAGCGGCGGCAGGCTTGGCGGGCTTCTTTTCTGCAGCCTGTGCGCCCACTTGAACCAAGGCCAGCGCAGGAGCCAGCACCAACAACGAAATCACGCGATTTTTCATAACAATAACTCCCGCGATACAACGCAAGAAACAGGGAAAGGGCTGACCGGATCTGGTTACAGCCACTCCCGCACTGTACTCGGCAAAGGGCAACCGGTTTGCGCAGCCCGCTCCAAAACTTGCCAAAAGTAACGATAACTGGCGCGATCGTGTAACACTCCATCCACACTGATGGGGGCCCACTGCGCATCGGCCGCAGCCCGCACAATGCGTGCAGCCAGTGCGACTTCTGCCTCCGTCGGCGCAAATGCCTGCAGGATCGGGCGAATCTGTGCGGGGTGAATGCTCCACATGCGCGTATAGCCAAACTCGCTGGCCGCCCTGTGGGCAGCCTGCTGCATCGCGTCAGGATTTTTAAACTCTGTTACCACACAATGCGACGGCACCTTGCCATAGGCATGGCAGGCAGCAGCAATTTCGAGCTTGGCCCGCACCACGAGCGGATGCGTGAATTGCCCCTGCACGCCCATGGCGCTGGAAGGGATCGCGCCGCCGTGTGCAGACACAAAATCCATCAGCCCGAAGCTGATGCTCTGCACGCGCGGGTGCGCTGCAATCTCAAAAGCGCGGTGCACCGCCTGCGGCGATTCGATCAGGACATGCAGTGGCACATCTGCACCGGTCGCACGCTGGAGCAGCTTTTCCGCCTGCACCACATCGTCCACCGATTCCACCTTGGGCAGCATGATGTGGCAGAGCCTGTGGCCCGCTTCGCCTGCAATCATGGCGATGTCATCGGCAAACGACGGATGATCCACCGCATGCACGCGTGCAGCCACCCGAGCCCCCGGCGCGGCGCCATTGGCCAGCGATACGACGAGCCGCGCATGTTCCTTTTCCTGCCCGACGGCAGCGCCGTCTTCACAGTCCAGGGTCACATCGAACACGCAACGGCCAAACTCGGCCGTCATCTCTGCCTGCAAGGCCAGACTTTTGCGCATGCGCTCTTCCACGCCGCTGTAGTGGTCGCACACCGGCAAACTCAGGGCGCCGCCCTGGGCGCCGAGCAGAACCTGTGCAGGATGGATGGCAGAAACGCTCATATCGGACATCAGATGGGGCGCCTGGCCACCAAAAACAAGCGAGGGAACGCCAGCAGGCGCTTGCCGTCGCTGCGCTTGCCGTAGGCCGCGTCGATGCGGCGCGTATATTCGGTCAGAAAACTGGCTTGCAGCTCGGGATTCAAAGGCTCCAGGAACGGACGCAGTCCGGTGCCACGAACCCATTGGACAATGGCCTCGGCACTGTCCATTGGGTGCTGGTATGCCGTGCGCCACACATCTACCTGCGCGCCACGGGCCAACAAATCGTAGTAGTCATTCAAGGCGAGCAAATCGGTGCGAACCGCATGCGGGTCTCCGATATGGTCTGCCCAGGGTTGCTCGGCAGCCACTGCACGCATCAGGCGGTGCGTAGGCTCTTCGCGGTTGTCCGGCATCTGGATGGCCAGCACGCCACCGGGCGCCAGCATGCCAAGCAGGCGCGGAAATAGCTGCTCATGATCCGGCACCCATTGCAGTGCAGCATTAGCAAAGATCAGGTCAGGCAGGCGGCCATTGATCTTCTCAGGCTGCCAACTGGCGATATCTGACAGTTCGAAGCGAGCATTCGCAAGACGTGCACGCGCAGCCGTGAGCATGTCCTGCGAATTGTCGACACCCAGCACCTGCGCATGCACAAAGCGCCGGGCCAGAAGTTCGGTGGAATTGCCCGGGCCGCAGCCGATGTCCACGACATACGCCGCATCATCAGCCAAGGGCACGCGCGCCAGCAGCTCGGCGGCCGGGCGCGTACGCTCGTCCTCAAAGCGGCTGTAGAGCTGGGCATTCCACTGAACCATGTCTATTGCCTCGCCAGATTACAGCAGGTGCTTGACGCCGTCCTGCTCGCCTTGCAGCTCGGCCAGGGTCTTGTTGATGCACTCTTGCGAGAAGGCATCGATTTCCAGGCCGGTCACGATCTTGTACTCACCGTTTTCGGTGGTCACAGGGAAGCCGAACACGATGCCGGCAGGGATGCCGTACTCGCCGTTGGAAGGCACGCCCATGGTGACCCACTCGCCATTGGAGCCCAGGGCCCAGTCGCGCATGTGGTCGATGGCGGCATTGGCGGCAGAGGCTGCCGACGACAGGCCGCGAGCGGCGATGATGGCAGCACCACGCTTGCCCACGGTGGGCAGGAACACGTCCTTGTTCCATTCCTGGTCGTTGATGGTTTCCTTCACGGATTTGCCGTCCACGGTGGCAAAACGGTAGTCGGCATACATCGTGGGCGAGTGGTTGCCCCAGACGGTCAGCTTGCGGATGTCGCCCACCTTGAAGCCGGCCTTGGCAGCCAGTTGCGAGGCAGCGCGGTTGTGATCCAGGCGCAGCATGGCGGTGAAGTTCTTCGCTGGCAGGTCAGGTGCCGACTTCATGGCGATGTAGGCATTGGTGTTGGCAGGGTTGCCCACCACGAGCACCTTCACGTTGCGCGAAGCCACGGCGTTCAGCGCCTTGCCTTGTGCAGTGAAGATCTGTGCATTGGCGGCCAGCAGGTCGGCACGCTCCATGCCAGGGCCGCGAGGACGGGCACCCACGAGCAGCGCGTAGTCGGTGTCCTTGAAAGCCTGCATGGGGTCGCTGTGGGCTTCGATGCCAGCCAGCAGGGGGAATGCGCAGTCTTCCAGCTCCATGATCACGCCCTTGAGCGCGTTCTGGGCCTTTTCGTCCGGGATTTCCAGCAATTGCAGGATGACTGGCTGGTCCTTGCCCAGCATTTCGCCGGAAGCGATGCGGAACAACAGGGCGTAACCGATTTGACCAGCGGCGCCGGTGACAGCGACACGTACGGGCTTCTTGCTCATGGGAAAACTCCAGAAAATAGATGAGAGGTGTCCATCCAGGCCATTACCGGTAAAACATGTCGCTTTACGGCTGGCAGCATCCCAGTTACAGGCCTGTAAACAACGTGCAAGTGTACTCTTGAACAGATCACTCAGTCAATTTGTCTTATGTCTTATATAAGATATGATTGCAGCTTCGGTTGCTACAATATGTGCATCCGAGATACGAACTGACTGGCGCCGCCCGACGAGCGGCGCACGAGAGGTTAAGCCTCCGAAGAGACAAGCGCATGACATCCTCCACCCCCAACGCAAACGACACCAGCAGCACGCCTGCGGGCGACAGCGTGGGTGGCGGCGCACCGGCATTCAGCCCGCTCTATCAGCAGATCAAGAGCCTGATCCTGCAAAGCCTGCAGGCAGGGGCCTGGAAGCCAGGGGAGATGATTCCCAGCGAAATGGAGCTGGCTGCCCGCTACCGTGTCAGCCAGGGGACCGTGCGCAAGGCCATTGACGAACTGGCTGCCGAGAATCTGCTGCTGCGCCGCCAGGGCAAGGGCACTTTTGTGGCCACCCATGCGGAGCGCAATGTGCAATACCGCTTTCTGCGGCTGCTGCCCGATGCCGGTGATCGCAACGAGGAAGGGCCCACCCAGCGCAATATCATTTCGTGCCGTACCATCAAGGGCCTGAGCGACATCTGCAAGCTGCTGCAGGTTCCCACGGGTGAATCCCTGATCCACGTGCGGCGCGTGCTTGTTCTGGCATCCACGCCCACCATTCTGGAAGACCTCTGGCTGCCCAGCAGCAACTTCAAAGGCCTGTCTGCCGAGCAGATGCGTGACTACCCCGGCGCGACCTATGCCATGTTCGAGGTGGAATACGGCGTGCGCATGGTGCGTGCCGAGGAGAAACTGCGCGCCGTGCTACCGGACGAAGCGCAGGCCCAGCTTCTGCAAGTAGACCAAGCCACCCCGCTTCTCAGTGTGGAGCGCGTGGCCTATACCTATAACGATGTTCCCATGGAATTACGACGAGGACTTTACCGCACGGACACCCACCACTACAGCAATACCCTGAGCTAGTGCGCCGGTCAAGTCATAGCGATCACCCCGGGGTTTAATGAGAAACCCTTAGACCTTCGCGCTGCATTGCAATAAAATTTTCCCGGTTTGAGCAACCCGATTACATAGCAGTTACATCCACGAAAGATATCCTCACCATGACAGATACCACGAAAAAGCGGCCAGAGTTCCGAAATATCAACCCTCTATCGGACCTCACGACCTATCGCCTGCCCGCGGCTGCCAAGCTGTCGATCCTGCACCGCGCCAGCGGTCTGATCATGTTCCTGCTGCTGCCATTCGTGATCTGGCTGCTCGATACCTCGATTTCGTCGGAATACTCTTACGCCCGATTTGCCGCCGCCTTCAACACGGGCGTCGGCATTTTTGCTGGCTGGTTCATCAAGCTGGTGGTGCTGGCACTGATCTGGGCCTACCTCCACCACTTCTGCGCCGGCCTGCGCCACATCTGGATGGATATCTCGCACAAGTCGGTCACCAAGGAATTTGGCCGCTCGTCGGCCCTCGCCTGCTTTGCGATCAGCCTGATCCTCACCGCGATCCTGGGCGCCAAGCTGTTTGGCCTGTACTGATCACCTGCGATTGCATTACCAAAGAATAGAAAGGATCTCCCCATGTCCGTCAATTACGGCTCCAAGCGTGTCGTGACAGGTGCCCACTACGGCTTGCGCGACTGGCTGGCCCAGCGCGTGACCGGCCTGCTGATGGCGCTGTTCACCGTAGCCCTGCTGGTGCAGGTACTGCTGATCAAGGGCCCCATCGGCTACGAGCAGTGGGCAGGCATCTTTGCCCACCAGTGGATGAAGTTCATCACCGTTGGCACCCTGGTGGCTCTGGCCTACCACGCCTGGGTGGGCATGCGCGAAATCTTCATGGACTACATCCAGCCTGCCGGCCTGCGCCTCGTGCTGCAGGTGTTCGTGCTGGTGTGGTTGGTTGGCTGCCTCGGCTGGGGTCTCCAGGTCCTGTGGCGTCTGTGATCCCTGCGATTGAAAGAAAACAATGAGCTATACAAAAGAGAACATCACCAAACGCAAGTTTGACGTGGTCATCGTTGGCGCAGGCGGGTCTGGCTTGCGCGCTGCACTGGAGCTGTCGAAGGCTGGCTTGTCCGTTGCTGCACTGTCCAAGGTTTTCCCCACCCGCTCGCACACCGTGGCGGCGCAGGGTGGCGTGTCCGCATCGCTGGGCAACATGTCGCCAGACAACTGGGAATGGCACTTCTACGACACCATCAAGGGCTCCGACTGGCTGGGCGACCAGGACGCCATCGAGTTCATGTGCCGTGAAGCACCCAAGGTTGTGTACGAACTTGAACACTTCGGCATGCCTTTTGACCGCAATCCCGATGGCACGATCTACCAGCGCCCATTTGGCGGCCACACGGCCAACCACGGCGAAAAGCCCGTGCAACGCGCCTGCGCCGCAGCCGACCGCACCGGCCACGCCATGCTGCACACGCTCTACCAGCAGAACGTCAAGTCCAAGACCAACTTCTTCGTGGAGTGGATGGCACTGGATCTGATCCGTGACGAATCGGGCGACGTGGTCGGCGTGACCGCGCTGGAGCTGGAAACCGGTGATCTCTATGAGCTGCACGCCAAGGCCGTGCTGCTGGCTACCGGCGGCGCTGGCCGCATCTTCCAGGCATCGACCAACGCGTTCATCAACACCGGCGACGGCCTGGGCATGGCGGCGCGCGCCGGCATTCCGCTGCAGGACATGGAGTTCTGGCAGTTCCACCCCACCGGCGTGGCTGGCGCGGGCGTGCTGCTGACCGAAGGGTGTCGCGGCGAAGGCGCCATTCTGCGCAACAGCGAAGGCGAACGCTTCATGGAGCGCTATGCGCCCACCCTGAAGGATCTGGCACCCCGCGACTTCGTCTCGCGCTCGATGGACCAGGAAATCAAGGAAGGCCGTGGCTGCGGTCCCAACAAGGACTACATCCTGCTGGACATGACCCACCTGGGAGCCGAAACCATCCACAAGCGCCTGCCGTCCGTGGAAGAGATCGGCCACAACTTTGCCAACGTGGACATCACCAAGGAGCCAATCCCCGTGGTGCCCACCATCCACTACCAGATGGGTGGCATTCCTACCAACATCAACGGCCAGGTCGTGGTGTGGGATGGCGAGAAGAACAACGTGGTCAACGGACTGTACGCCGTGGGCGAATGCTCCTGCGTGTCGGTGCACGGCGCCAACCGCCTGGGCACCAACTCGCTGCTGGACCTGCTGGTGTTCGGCAAGTCGGCCGGCAAGCACATCGTCAACTACGTCAATGGCTATGGCGAGTTCAAGGAAATGCCTGAAAACGCTTCCGACTTCTCGCTCTCGCGCCTCAACAAGCTCGACGAATCGAGCAGCGGCGAGTATGCGCAGAACGTGGCCAACGACATCCGCAACTGCATGCAGCAGCACGCAGGTGTGTTCCGCACGCAAAAGAGCATGGACGAAGGCGTCAAGAAGATTGCCGAGATCCGCGCTCGCGTGGGCGGTGTGACCTTGAAGGACAAATCCAAGGTCTGGAACACGGCCCGCATGGAAGCACTGGAAGTGGCCAACCTGATCGAAGTGGCGCAGGCCACCATGGTCTCTGCTGCTGCCCGTACCGAATGCCGTGGCGCCCACACCGTGGATGACTACGAGCATCCTGCCGACGATCCCAAGTACCCTCTGGGCCGCAATGACATCGACTGGCTCAAGCACACCCTGTGGTACAGCGATTCCAACAGCCTGGATTACAAGCCGGTCCAGCTCAAGCCTCTGACCGTGCCATCCGTACCTCCCAAGGTCCGTACGTTCTAAATCCACGCAGCCCACGAAAGAACATCCCAAATGAAGCGTACTTTCAAAATCTACCGTTACGACCCCGATAAAGACGCCAAGCCTTACATGCAGACGGTCGAGGTGGAACTCGACGGCCACGAGCGCATGCTGCTGGACGCGCTGGTCAAGCTCAAGGAGATGGATCCGTCCATCTCGTTCCGCCGCTCCTGCCGTGAAGGCGTTTGCGGCTCGGACGCCATGAACATCAACGGCAAGAATGGTCTGGCGTGCCTGACCAACATGAACACCTTGAAGGGTGAGATTGTGCTCAAGCCGCTGCCTGGCCTGCCAGTGATCCGCGACCTGATCGTGGACATGACCCAGTTCTTCAAGCAGTACCACTCGATCAAGCCCTACCTGATGGCTGACAGCTTTGTCGCCAACGACAAGGAGCGCCTGCAGTCACCCGAAGAGCGCGAAGAGCTCAATGGCCTGTATGAATGCATTCTGTGCGCCAGCTGCTCGACCAGCTGCCCTTCGTTCTGGTGGAACCCCGACAAGTTCGTGGGCCCGGCCGGTCTGCTACAGGCCTACCGCTTCATCGCGGACAGCCGCGATGACCACACCAGCGAACGCCTGGACAACCTGGAAGACCCGTACCGTCTGTTCCGTTGCCATACCATCATGAACTGCGTGGACGTGTGCCCCAAGCACCTCAATCCTACGAAGGCCATTGGCAAGATCAAGGAACTGATGGTGCGTCGCGCCGTCTAAGAACCGGGTAGAGCAAAGATGGAAAACGAACTGCTGGATGAACGTGCCCGTGATCTGCTGCGTTGGCGAAGCCGCCGCGGCCTGGTGGAGAACGACATCTTCATCGAACAGTTCTTCCACACCTATGGAGCAAGCCTGAATGTCCGCCAGGCGCAAGGGCTGACCGCTTTGATGAATCTGTCGGACAACGATCTGTTGGACTTGCTGCTCAACCGCAAGGAACCAACAGACAACCTCGACACACCTGATGTTCATGAAGTGCTGGGAATGCTGCGCAGCCGAAAACACCGCACATCCCTAGCGGACTAACTCGAGAAGGAACCAGTTATGAAACTAGCAGACAACAAAGCCACGCTATCGTTTAGCAATGGCTCAGCAAGCGTGGACCTGCCGGTCTACCAGGGCAGCATCGGCCCGGATGTGATCGACATCCGCAAGCTGTATGCCCAGACCGGCATGTTTACCTATGACCCAGGTTTCCTCTCGACGGCTGCCTGCCAGTCCGCCATCACGTACATCGATGGCGACAAGGGTGAACTGCTGTACCGTGGCTACCCTATCGAACAGCTGGCCAAGAGCTGCAACTACCTCGAAACCTGCTACCTGCTGCTGTACGGCGAATTGCCCAATGAAAAGCAGAAGGCCGACTTCGAGAACACCGTGACCCAGCACACGATGGTCAACGAGCAGATGCAGTTCTTCCTGCGCGGCTTCCGCCGTGATGCACACCCTATGGCCGTGCTGACCGGTCTGGTGGGCGGCATGTCGGCCTTCTACCATGACAGCACCGACATCAACAACCCTGAGCACCGCAACATCGCCGCGATCCGCCTGATCGCCAAGATGCCAACCCTGGTTGCCATGGCGTACAAGTATGGCGTTGGTCAGCCCTACATGTACCCCAAGAACGATCTGTCGTATGCAGGCAATTTCATGCGCATGATGTTCGGCAACCCTTGCGAGGAATACCAGGTCAACCCCGTGGTGGAACGCGCACTGGACCGCATCTTCATCCTGCACGCAGACCACGAGCAGAATGCATCGACCTCCACCGTGCGTCTGTGCGGCTCGTCGGGTACCAACCCGTTTGCCGCCATTTCCGCTGGTGTGGCATGCCTGTGGGGCCCTGCGCACGGTGGCGCCAACGAAGCCTGCCTGAACATGCTGGAACACATCCAGGCCAATGGCGGTATTGCCAAGGTGGGCGAGTTCATGGAACAGGTGAAGGACAAGAACAGCGGCGTCAAGCTGATGGGCTTTGGCCATCGCGTCTACAAGAACTATGACCCACGCGCCAAGCTGATGCAGGAAACCTGCAACGAGATCCTGGCAGAGCTGGGCCTGGAAAACGATCCGCTGTTCGCCCTGGCCAAGCAGCTGGAAAAGATTGCCCTGGAAGACGACTACTTCGTGTCGCGCAAGCTGTACCCGAACGTGGACTTCTACTCCGGCATCGTGCAGCGCGCCATCGGCATCCCTGTCAAGCTGTTCACCGGCATCTTTGCCCTGGCCCGCACCGTGGGCTGGATCGCCCAGCTCAACGAACAGATGGCAGACCCCGAGTACAAGATCGGCCGTCCTCGCCAGCTGTACACCGGCTCGGTGGTGCGCGACGTCAAGCCTATCGCACAACGCTGATCTGCCTCTGCCAGCACCTCATAACGAGGTGCACCCGCAGCACAAACCCGCCTCTGGCGGGTTTTTTCTTGACCTGTACAACACGCAGCCCCCCTACCGGGCAATAGTCTGCTCAAGGGACTGCCGAGGGTCAATTTCATATCTGTGACACATTAATGCCGCTTTAAGCTCCTCCCGCGACCATGCGCGGATGAAGTTTCTTGCCCGGCTGCTCTCTCTCGCTGGTAAATCCATTGTCCCCCCCGGCAGTGCTGCACTTCCTTCCTCCATGGCGGGCAATCCGCCCGCATTGGGTGAACTGGCATTGCGCTCCAGCCGAGGCCTCGTACAGGCTCGCCCCGTATGGTGGGTTGCGCTGGTCATCAGCCTATGGCTTGCCAGCATCGGCAATCTGGCCTTGTGGAAGGCTGTTGCAGGCATCTCCGGCCAGGGAAATACCCAGCCGTGGGGACTGGGTCTCGCCCTCGGCCTGGCCATTGCCTTCGCTTGCTGGGCCATCCTGAATCTGCTCAGTTGGGGCCGTGCATCCAAGCCGGTGATGGTGCTTCTGTGCTGGGTGACGGCGTTCGCTGCGTACTTCATGCTCAATTACGGCATCGCCATTGACGCGTCCATGCTGGTCAACGTGCTGCAAACCGATGTGCGCGAAGCACGCGATCTGCTGCACTGGAGCCTCTTTGTCACCGTAGGGGCCATCGCCATACCACCTACCTGGTGGTTGCTGCGCCAGAGTCTGCAGCCCAACACCAGTTGGCGCCCGTTGCTGCGCCAGCTCGCGTTCATGCTGCTGGCCGTGGTGGCCATGGTGCTGGTGGTTCTGGCAGGCTTTCGCCCCATCTCCTCCACCATGCGCAACCACACACAGCTGCGCTACATGATGAATCCGCTTTCCACGCTGTATGCCGCAGGCAGCCTGGGCGTGCAGCAATTCCATCGCCGTGACACCACGCTTTACCCCATTGGTCAGGATGCCAAGCTGGGCGCCAGCTACATCGGCCAGTCGCAATACCCCATCTATGTGCTGGTGGTGGGAGAAACGGGCCGTGCGGGCAACTTTGGCCTGTATGGCTATAACCGCGCGACCACGCCCCAGCTTTCTGCCCGCAATGACCTGATCGTAGCCAAGGACGCCTGGTCCTGCGGCACCAGCACTGCGGTATCGCTGCCATGCATGTTCTCGCACCTGGGGCGAGATGGTCAAAACAGCAGCAAATCCTACGAAAACCTGCTGGATGTATTGCAACGCGCTGGCCTCGCCGTGCTGTGGGTAGACAACCAGTCTGGCTGCAAGGGCGTATGCGCGCGCGTACACAATGCCGCAACCCTGCCCGCCAGCAATCAGCCATCCGCGCTCGAAAAAGCCGATGCAGGCAAAGCCATTGGCCTGAATCCACAGGAACAGGCCGCCCTTTGCAAGGACGGCGAGTGCGTCGACATGGCCCTGCTGGACGATCTGGACAATCGCATCGACGCGCTGCCTGTAGAACAACGTGCGCGCGGTGTGGTGCTGGTACTGCACCAGATGGGAAGCCACGGACCGGCATACTTCAAGCGCTCGCTTTCCCAGGACAAGAAATTTGCGCCCGAGTGCACTAATGTGGCCCTGCAATCGTGCGACCGTGAGTCGCTGGTCAACGCCTACGACAACAGCATTGTCGCGACCGATCGGATGCTGGGCGGCCTGATTGGCTGGCTGGAGCAAAAAGGCCAGCGCCAGCCCACTGCCATGATGTACGTGGCCGACCACGGCGAATCGCTGGGCGAGAACAACATCTATCTGCACGGCCTGCCCTACTCCGTCGCACCAGACGTGCAAAAGCATGTACCCTGGATCACCTGGCTGTCGCCGCTGATGCAGCAGCGCATGGGTGTCAACACGGCCTGCCTGCAGCAATCCCTGGGCAGCAGCAGGATCAGCCACGACAACTACTTTCACTCCGTGCTGGGCCTGACGGATGTGCAGACCAGCCTGCACAACGCCAAGCTGGATATATTTGCCGGTTGCGCCACTTCCGGCAGCAGCCAGGCACGCCCGGGTGTGGCGGGCATGCCAGCCCATACCGGCGCCCCCGCCTGAATATCTGCCCCAGCAGCACGGGTGGCAACTCGGTATGCACCCAACCCAGGCTAAAACAGGCTGCCTTGCTGTGGCCCGCGCTGGCCCTGCTGCCATGCAGCAAACGGAGCCCAATCCAGCGGCTCACGCTCGCGTCCGTAACCCAGCTGCTCGCAACTGCGCACAAACCGCTGGCGAACCAATTGCGCCCACAGGCCCTGGCCTTTCATGCGGGTGAGATAGTCGCTGTTGTAGCTTTTGCCGCGCGAGCGCTCCTCGTCGCTGATCTGGTGCAGGTCGCGCACACGCTCCATCACCCGCGCGGCTCTCTGTGGGTAGTGCGCCTGCAACCATTGCTGAAACACACCGTTCAGCTCCCAGGGCAGGCGCAGCACTGTATAGAAAGCGGTGGTTGCACCTGCTTCACGTGCAGCATCCAGCACCTGCTCCATGTCGTCGTTCAGAAAGGGAATGTGCGGTGCAACACTGACCCCCACGGGAATCCCAGCTTCTGCGAGGCGGCGTATGGTCTGCAGCCTTCGGCGCGGAGCGGCAGCGCGGGGCTCCAACAACCGCGCCAGTCCACCATCCAGCGTGGTGATGGTGATATAGGCCGCAGCACGCTTGTGGCTTGCGGCTTTTGCTATCAAATCAATATCGCGCTCGACACCACTGCTTTTGGTGATCACCGAGAACGGGTGGCAGGCTTCGTTCAGAACCTCGATCACCTGCCGCGTCAGCCGCCAGTCTCGCTCGATGGGCTGGTAGCAATCAGTCGCCGAGCCAATGTTGAGCGAGGCCGGCCGGTAGCGGGGATGGCCGATCTCACGCCGCAGCACCTCTGCAATATTGGTCTTGGCAAACAACTGCGTCTCGAAATCCAGCCCCGGCGATAGATTGAGGTAGCTATGGTATGGCCGCGCATAGCAATAGATGCAGCCATGCTCGCAGCCCCGGTACGGGTTGACCGAATGGTCGAAGAAGATATCTGGGGAATCGTTCTTCTGGATCGCGCTGCGTGCCCGCTCCTCGTGCACCTGGGTGCCCAGTGCCTGCGCAGCCTGCTGCCACCAGATCGCTTCGTCGTGCGAGGCATCATGCTCTTCCGCATCCATACCGACACCTTGAGCCACGGCTCCATTCCAGCCATCATCCAGCCATTCGCGCTGCTCTTTGGCAAACCGGTGCAGGGGCGCAGAGACGGCCCCGCGCCCTTTCTGAGCAGGACGGTTTGGCGCGACCGCCACAGGGGCTGGCTCCGCATCTTCGCCGGTGCGCACCCACTCCTCACCATTAAAGATGATGGGAGAGCGAGAGGAATGCTTGTTTTGCGGCACGGTATTTCATCGCTGATACTGTATATTTATACAGTATACAAAGACAAGACAGACCTGCCAATGGGACGAATTGGCCAGCTTCTATTCGCACCAATATGGTGCGAGATTGCGGATCGCCTACAGTTCGACTTTTCATCATCCGGAGGAAGTTTTGATGTCTCGCAAGCCCCATCTCATCTTGTCGTCGCTGGACGTGGATCGCCTGGAGGCATTGCTGGCACAAATGTCTGCTGCGGCTTTCCCTGGAAAAGCGGATCTGGAAGCGGAAATTGCGCGCGCTGACATCGTCGAGCCCACGGATATTCCGCCCGATGTGGTGACCATGAACTCGACTGTCACCTTCGATATGGCTGAATCAGGCAAACAGTTTCAGCTCACCCTGGTCTACCCCAAGGATCTGGATGGCAGCACCGAAAAGGTCTCGGTCTTCGCCCCCGTCGGCAGCGCACTGCTGGGCCTGTCGGTCGGAGACGAGCTGGCATGGCCGTCGGTGGGCGGTAAGAGCATGACCGTACGCGTGACCGGTATCGTCTACCAGCCGGAGCGCGCTGGCGAACTGCACCGCTGACCCTTCAGGCCACGGCAACCCAATGAAAAAGCACGCCATGGCGTGCTTTTGTTTCACATGACGGGTCACATTGACCAGCGCTTACAGCGCAAAACGGGCACTCAACAAGCTCACGACAAGGCCTGCGCCGATAAAGCCCAGCTCCCAGCGCGCCACGCCTTTGAGGCTGGGCGTACGCGCCTCCACAAAGTGATAAAGCACACGCCCCGCCAGCAGTGACAGTGCGAATGCCACGCACATGCCCAGCCAGTTGAGCCAGGGCTGTGTCGCAATCACCTGCGAAGCCACGGCATTGCACAACACCACGATAGAGAAGTGGACGAGGAACACCGAATACGAAAACTGCCCCAGCGACTGCAACCAGCGCAGCGGAGCAATATGGCCCGCCAGCCAATCGCCCACCTTGCCATCGGAAGGCACACGCATCAGCCACAGCAAAGCCACGGCACTGGCGCAGGCTACGGCAATCCGCAGGCGGAATTCGATCTCGAACGAAACGAGCCCCAGCAGGAGAAGCAACGCCGTCCATGCCCAGGGTCGGCTGCTGGACCTGCCCCAATAAGCCAGCATGCCCACGCCATAGGCGCCGATAAAGTAGACAAACCACATGTCCAGATCGCTGTTGCGATTGAGCACCCACAGTGACAGCGCGGTAAGGCCAATCACCAGGTACTGGCTGACGGACAGCCCCATCCAACGCCGCTCCCAGCCACGCGTGGCGGCAAACAGCAAGGTCACTGCGGCAAACAGCTGGAAATCGATGGCCACATACCAGACACCGGCCGACAGCGCATCTTCACCCGTGATGTCCTGCAGCATCAGGGCATTGGCAATCAGTTGGTGCCAGCTGGGCTCTCCGGGTACGGATTCATGCGCAAACCAGGGGCGTACCAAGGCGGCAATCAGCACGGCAAACAGCAGTGCAACGGAATACGGCGCCAGCAGCCGCAGCGCGCGTTTGCCGATCTTTTCCAGAGGCTGGCCAAACCGTGCAATGCCCTGGGGCGCCAGGCTCGCGGCAGCCAGGTAGCCACCCATGACCAGGAAAATCTGCACGGCAATACGGGCATAGTCCGCCAGCCAGTCGATGACACCCGGGGTGACTTGGCGAGCCACGTCGGACATCGGGCCATAGAAGGCCAGGTGATGCCACACGATGGCCGCGCAGCATGCTCCTTTGATGACGTCCAGCCACAGATTGCGATTGTTATGCGTTGTTGTAGAAGACAAGGTCGTCAGGCCGGCCGCTCACCGCTGGGGGGAAGACCGGCCCGTTCCAACCAATCGCTGCAAACGTGGATTGGAGGGGCACGCCAGGAAAGCCTTCCAGCAGTGGAGACCAACAATGGTCAAACACAGTCGCAACACTGCATAAACAGTGCTGCTCAAGGTCTAACGCCTGTTTGCGTATGCTGGTTGACGCCGCAACACACAAATTCGTCCTCTTTACATAGCAGAATCCTCACTGCGCTGGTGCTCGTCCGCAATGGATTCAGCATTTTCTGAAAAGACCGATAATCCAACCATGAAAACGCCCGAAGCTCCTCTGCCCGAACTCACCCGCCAGTTTATTTCGCATTTTGGCGAAATGGGCAGCCGCTGGGGTATCAACCGCACGGTGGGGCAGATCTATGCTTTGATCTTTCTGTCGCCTCGTCCAATCAATGCCGATGAGATTGCCGAAGGCCTGTCGTTCTCGCGCTCCAATGTCAGCATGGGGCTGAAAGAGCTGCAATCCTGGCGCCTTGTGCATATGCGCCACCTGCCTGGTGATCGGCGTGAGTATTTCGAGTCACCCAACGATGTGTGGGAGATATTCCGCACACTGGCGGAAGAGCGCCGCCGCCGAGAGATCGAGCCCACGCAATCCATGCTGCGCTCCGCCCTGCTGCAGGAAACCCATTCGGACGATGAGAAATACGCCCAGCAGCGCATGCAGGAGATGTACGACCTGATCGACCGCCTGATGACCTGGTTTGACGACGTGCAACGCCTGAACCCGGAAACCGCCATGCAGTTGATGGGCATGGGCAGCGCTGTCACCCGCGTACTGAGTCTCAAGGACCGGCTGACGGGCAAATCACCGGGCAAAAAAGAAATCAACGACTAAGAACGTGTCGACCTTCTAGGGCTGCTCAGTGCCAAGCGGCTTGGGCGCGAGAACGATGCGCAGCTTGTCCGCCTGCACTTCCATGCTGTGCACCGTGTAGCCCAGGCCTTTGAGCAGCATGCGCTGGCTGGCGGGAAGCTCATACACGGCAAGGCCGTTCAACACCTGCTCCGCCAGGCGCGGCGCATAGGTCTGGAACATGGGCTGGTACTGGGGTGGCACGCCTTGCATGTGGAGCTGTTCTACGCGGACATGCTGCATACGGATGGTGCTGTCAGCGTCGCTGTAGTACAGGCCAAAATCCAGTGCTATCTGGCCGGGATACTCGGTGTTCATCAGCTTTTCAGTCACCCAGATATCCAGCATGGTACGCAGGTTGTTGCTGCTGGCCAGCAACTGAACGGCGGGCTTTTGCAATTGAATCACCACCATGCCCTGCCACGACCGCGCCAGCGGAAACTTGGCCGCCACAGCGTTCTGCAATTGAGACTGGGTAATGCTGATGCTGCGCGCGCCCTGCGGCAGGGCGGACGATGCCACTCTCTCCACGCCTGCGGCAAAACCGGGCAATGCCGAAAACGCCAGCAGCCCACCTATACAGGCGCGGCGTGATATTGGAAAGGCAGGTAGCCTGCGTCGCTGAAACATACAAAACTTATAGCAGATGGCGCACCATTGGAGCGCACCATCTGCCAAAAGTTCTGTAATCAGCTGTACAACGGCCGAAGCGCAAGCTCGCAGGCCAGCACGGTGCTCAGGCCACAGCACTCTCACTTGCTGCAGCGGAGCGCTCGGCAGCTGCAGCACGCTCCACCAATCCATCCCGGGCAGCGAAATACTCGCGCTTGAGGCGCGCCACCAGTTCCGCTGCCGGCACCACCTGCTTGATGGCACCAATGCCCTGGCCACTGCCCCAGATGTCTTTCCAGGCCTTGCGCTCTTTGCCAAAGCTCATCGAACTTGGATCAGAAACCGGCAGGTTGTCCGGGTCCATGCCAGCCGCGCGGATCGACGGGCTCAGGTAGTTGCCATGCACGCCAGTGAACAGGTTGCTGTAGATGATGTCATCCGAATTGGAGCTGACAATCATCTGCTTGTACTCATCCACGGCACGTGCTTCGTCGGTCGCGATGAAGGCCGAGCCGATATAGGCAAAGTCTGCGCCCATGGCCTGCGCCGCCAGTACCGAGCGGCCGCTGGCAATGCTGCCCGACAGCGCCAGCGGGCCGTCGAACCATTCACGGATTTCCTGCACCAGTGCAAACGGGCTCTTGATGCCCGCGTGGCCTCCTGCACCTGCTGCCACGGCAATCAGGCCATCCGCCCCCTTGTCGATGGCCTTGTGCGCAAAGGTGTTGTTGATGATGTCGTGCAGCACCACGCCGCCCCAGCTGTGCGCTGCCTGGAACACGTCTTCGCGCGCCCCCAGCGAAGTGATGAGGATGGGCACCTTGTACTTCTCGCACAGCGCCATGTCATGCTCCAGACGCTCGTTGGTGCGGTGCACGATCTGGTTGATGGCAAACGGTGCTGCGGGACTGTCCGGATTGGCGCGGTTGTGCGCAGCCAACTCTTCGGTAATCTCTGCCAGCCAGTCTTCCAGTTGCTCAGCCGGCCGGGCATTGAGCGCAGGCATGGAGCCCACAATGCCCGCCTTGCACTGTGCAATCACCAACTTGGGATTGCTGATGATGAAAAGCGGCGAACCGATCACCGGAAACGGCACGTGTTTCAATGCGCCAGGAAGTTGGGACATGGGATCTCCTTCGATTCAAAAGGCCTTCGGGCCTGCCAACAGCCGTTTTTGCAAAAGGCCGCCTGTCATAGGTAATCGGTGTAAAAAAGCTGCTCACGCCCACCATGTTTGCGCAAGCAGCCCTCTGCTCCATGGCAATCCAGGCGGTGATCACTGGCCGCCTGCCCTGACATCAGAAGCTATCGAGCGGCAAGGCCATCACCGATGCGCCGCCATGCAGAATTTCATCACGCAATGCCGAGGTTTTTACCAAAATATGCTCGCCATAGAAACGAGCGGTTGTCACCTTGGCTTCGAGGAAGGCCTTGTCGCCGCTGCCAGCCGTCAGCAGCTCCTGCGCTGCCAGCAGGGCGCGGCCCATCTGCCAACCCGCCACCAGATTGCCCGCCAACATCACATACGGCACGCTGCCGGCAAACACGTCGTTGGGGGCCGATTTGCTGGTGCTGACGACAAAATCCACCACATCCAAAAACGCCTTGCGGGCTTTTTCCAGATTGATAGCCAGTGACCTTGCACCCTCGGTACCGCTGGCAATGAGTGCCTTCTCGGTCGCCTCGATCTGGCTGGCTATGCCCTTGGCCACCTGCCCGCCATCGCGCGCCGTCTTGCGGCCCACCAGGTCATTGGCCTGAATGGCAGTGGTGCCTTCGTAGATGGTCAGGATCTTCGAATCCCGGTAGTACTGGGCTGCCCCGGTTTCCTCGATGAAACCCATGCCGCCATGCACCTGCACGCCCAGGCTGGTCACCTCCTGGCTCATTTCGGTGCTGTAGCCCTTGATCAGCGGCACCAGAAATTCATAAAACGCCTGATTGACCTTGCGGACCTCTGCGTCGGGGTGCTGGTGCGCAGCATCAAATGATGCGGCTCCCGTCAGCGCCATCGCGCGGCAAGCTTCGGTGTAGGCGCGCATGGTCATCAACATGCGGCGGATATCCGGGTGGTGAATGATGGTGGCGCTACCCGCCACGCTGCCGTCCACCGGGCGGCTCTGCACACGCTCCTTGGCGTAGGCCACTGCATGCTGGTAGGCGCGCTCGGCAATGGCCACGCCCTCCATACCCACGGCGTAACGCGCAGCGTTCATCATGATGAACATGTATTCGAGGCCACGGTTCTCCTCGCCCACCAGGTAACCCACCGCACCGCCGTTGTCACCATACTGCAGCACGCAGGTGGGCGATGCCTTGATGCCCAGCTTGTGCTCGATGCTGACGCAGTGCACATCGTTGCGCGCCCCGAGTGATCCGTCACCATTCACCAGGAACTTGGGGCAGACAAACAGGCTGATGCCCTTGACCCCTTCGGGCGCCCCTGCCACACGGGCCAGCACCAGGTGCACGATGTTCTCTGCCATATCGTGCTCGCCGTAGGTGATGAAGATCTTGGTGCCAAAGAGCTTGTAGCTGCCATCGGCCTCCTTGTCGGCACGTGTGCGCACCAGGGCCAGATCGGAGCCAGCCTGTGGCTCGGTCAGGTTCATCGTTCCCGTCCACTGGCCGGAAACCAGCTTTTCGAGATAGGTGTTCTTGAGCGCATCGCTACCCGCAGTCAGCAGGGCTTCGATGGCGCCATCGGTCAGCAACGGGCACAGGGCAAAGCTCATGTTGGCACTGTTGAGCATTTCGACACAGGCCGCGCCAATCGTCTTGGGCAAGCCCTGGCCACCCGCATCCACGGGGTGCTGCAAGCCCTGCCAGCCCCCCTCCACATACTGCTTAAAGGCATCCTTGAAGCCGGGGGTTGTGGTGACCCTGCCGTCCTTCCAGGTGGAGGGATGCAAATCCCCTGGCACGTTGAGCGGTGCCACCACTTCTTCATTGAAGCGCGCGCACTCTTCCAGCACAGCCTGAGCGGTATCCAGGCCGGCATCCTCAAAGCCCGGAATCTGCGCCACCTGGTCGATCCTTGCCAGATGTTCGATCGCAAACAGCATGTCTTTTACGGGCGCCTTGTAGCTCATTGTCTTGTCTCCAACCATCAAATCAATCGCGTATCGCTCAAAGAAAAAGGCACCACGCCGGATGCCTTTTGTATGCGCTCTTTTACAGCTTGCCCACCATCTCGGGCACGGCCTCGAACAGGTCGGCCACCAGGCCATAGTCGGCCACGCTGAAGATCGGCGCCTCCTCGTCCTTGTTGATCGCCACGATCACCTTGGAGTCCTT
>NZ_JBNDIT010000033.1:0-22704 GCF_050434545.1 Comamonas sp. 4034
CCGAGCTGGGCACGCCCCAAACGGTGGCCGTGGCATAACTACGTCTGGGGTTTGGGGAGACTCAGTCCCAAACCGATTTATGCAACAAGGCCGTTCGCATGCGCGAGAACTTGCTTCCGCCGCAAGAGGGGATGCGGGAGGTTCCGTTGGTGGCACTTGGCGCTGCACGCTTGGGCAGCACGCGATTGATTGACTGTCTGGAATTCTAGAAACGGAGGGAAGCCCAGACATTTGCACCATGCGCCCGTCAGGGCGATTGCGCTTATGAGCGAGCTGAAGAAGCTCTTGCAGCGGATCGCTCCAGATCGCATTCAGACCCCATCAAGGGTTTTGCAGAGGGTCGCCAAGCTACAGGCGCTTTCCTGGTGGCCGCTATGCGCTGTTCTGGCTTAAACCCCAGGCCACATGTTCGCGGACCAGAGCGCTGGCGTCGTCGGCGCGCGCAGTCAGGGCCTGGGCATAACGCGCATCGCCGGTCGCACGCCAGGCATTGCCCAGGGCCACGGCCACATTGCGCAGCCAGCGTTCGTGCCCGATGCGGCGGATGGGACTGCCTTCGGTAATGCGCAGGAATGTGGCCTCGTCCCAGGCAAACAGGTGCGGCAGTTGCTGATCGAGCAATGCGCCGCGCGCATCAAAATCGGGAAGACTCGCGCGCTGGGCAAACTTGTTCCAAGGGCAGGCCAGCTGGCAGTCGTCGCAGCCGTAGATACGGTTTCCGATGGCCGCGCGAAACTCCTCGGGGATAGCGCCATGCAGCTCGATCGTGAGGTACGAGATGCATCGCCGCGCATCGACCGAATGCGGCTCCACGATGGCGCCGGTCGGGCAGGCATCGATGCAGGCGCTGCACTGGCCGCAGTGCGGTGTCACCGCTTCGGTGGGCGGCAGCGCCAGATCGATAAAGATTTCACCCAGAAAGAACATCGACCCCGCGTCGCGGCTCAGCACCAGCGTGTGCTTGCCACGCCAACCCTGGCCGCTGCGGCTGGCAAGCTCCGCCTCCAGCACGGGGGCAGAATCGGTGAAGGCGCGGTGCTGCATGGCACCCACAGCCGCATCGATGCGCTCGGCCAGCTTCTGCAGCCGGTTGCGCAGCACCTTGTGGTAATCGCGCCCCCGGGCATAGATGCTCACTACGCCCTCACCTGGACGGGCCTGGCGTTGCCATTCGATCTGTTGCCAGCCATCGGGCGTGCCCTGCGGCAGATAATCCATGCGCGCGGTGATGACGCTGACGGTTCCCGGCACCAATTCAGCCGGGCGGGCGCGCTTCAACCCGTGCGCGGCCATGTAGGCCATCTCGCCATGGAAACCTTTTTGCAACCACTGCATCAATCCGGGTTCAGCAGCCGACAAATCCACGCCGGCCACGCCGATTTGGGAGAATCCCAGCTCGCGCGCCCACCCGTCGATCTGCTCAAGCAGCTGTTGATTGGCCTGTTCCATGACTTTCCACATTTCCCCAATGGACGCAAATTCGAATCAAGCAAGACATTTCACGGAGGAAGATGCCTGTTGTGCATCCTTTTTTGCGCAAGTCCTGGTTTCCATGGGTCATCATTGTAAAAAATTTCAAATCATTGGATCGCCAGCATGAGCACCGACACCACCGCCAGCCCCCGCTTTCCCAGCCATGCATGTGTCTGGCGTGACGAATCCGATACCGCCGCCTTTGCACAAACGCTGGCTGCGCAGCCAGCCCTTGCCAACGCCTATATCACCCTCCACGGCGACCTGGGCGCGGGCAAGACCACGCTGGTGCGCCACCTGCTGCGCGCGCTGGGGGTGCAGGGCCGCATCAAAAGCCCGACCTATGCCGTGGTGGAGCCGCACGAAGGCGCAGGCTTTCCCATCTCGCACTTCGACTTCTACCGGTTCGACGATCCCCGCGAGTGGGAAGATGCGGGCTTTCGGGATATTTTTGCAAGCCCTGGCCTGAAAGTGGCAGAATGGCCGGAAAAGGCTGCAGCGGTAACGCCTATTGCAGATGTAGCTATCAGTATTGAAGCGATTGATGAATCAGAAAGGCGTGTGACGCTGCAAGCGAACACCGCCACTGGCGCATCCATTCTCCAAGGGTTTTCAGCGTGAGCGACACCCCAAAATTTGTCCCGACTCCATCCCTGTCCGCCAGTCCTCTCCACCATGATGTGGGAGGCAATGCTGCCTATGACGCCGCCGTATCGCGCGGAACAATGCAGTCCGGCCTGGCGCGGCCCGGCCTAGCGCGGCCCGGCCTCTCCCGCCGCAATCTTCTGCGCGGTGGCGGCAGTCTGGTCATGCTGCTGGGCAGCGGCCAGCTCGCATTTGGCGCCAGCATCGTGGCCGTGCGCGTCTGGCCCGCCAAGGATTACACCCGCGTCACCATCGAATCGGACGTGCCGCTCAAGACGGAGCAGCGCTTCGTGCCCACACCGCCGCGCCTGGCGGTCGACATCGAAGGCATCGACCTGAACCCTGCGCTGCGAGAACTGGTTGCCAAGGTGCGCTCCGACGACCCGAACATTGCAGGCATCCGCGTCGGGCAGAACTCGCCCCAGGTGGTCCGCCTGGTGATCGACCTCAAGCACGATGCCTCGCCGCAGGTGTTCACGCTCAAGCCATTTGCGCCTTACCAGCATCGCCTGGTGCTTGACCTGTATCCGGCAAAGCCTGCCGACCCGCTCGAGAGCCTGATTGCAGAGCGCCTGCTGGAAGGGCGCAGCACCGCCGTGGCGGCCGCGCCCGCGCCCATGCCTCCCCAGCCATCCACCGTGGCGCCATCGGTAGCAGCCGCGATGGCGGGCGATCCGCCGATGCCCGCAGTGACCGGAACCATCGTGCAGACTCCACCGCCTGCCACCGTGGCGGCAGCCCCGGAGGTGGACCCGCTGGGCGAGCTGATCGCCAAGAGCGGCAACCGGCCTGCCACGCCGACGCCTCCCCCCACCGTGGTGGCCGTGGCGCCTCCTCCGGCCCCCGTGGCACCGCCGCCCCCCAGACCCGCGCCTGTGCCCAGCCCTGCGCCCGCGCCCACTCCGGCCCCGGCCCGCAATCGGCCTGCTTCGCGCACCGACCGGCTCATCATCGTGGCGCTCGATCCCGGCCACGGCGGCGAAGACCCGGGCGCCACCGGCCCGAGCGGCACGCGCGAGAAAGACATCGTGCTCAAGATCGGCCACATGCTGCGCGAGCGCATCAACAACTCCAGCGTCGGCGGCAATCCCATGCGCGCCTTCATGACGCGCGACGCCGATTTTTTCGTGCCGCTGGGCACCCGCGTCGAAAAGGCTCGCCGTGTGCAGGCCGATCTGTTCATCAGCATCCACGCCGATGCGTTCACCAAGCCCTCGGCCAACGGCGCCAGCGTGTTTGCGCTCAGCGAGCGCGGCGCCACCAGTTCAGCCGCGCGCTGGCTGGCCAACAAGGAAAACCAGTCTGACCTGATCGGCGGCCTGAACGTGGCAGGTGTGGGCGATGCGGATGCCCATGTGCAGCGCGCCCTGCTCGACATGAGCACCACCGCGCAGATCAACGACAGCCTCAAGCTTGGCTCCCACGTGCTGCAGCAATTGGGCGGTTTTGCCCGCCTGCACAAGCCGCGTGTGGAACAAGCCGGTTTTGCCGTGCTCAAGGCGCCCGATATCCCCAGCGTGCTGGTCGAGACAGCCTTCATCTCCAACCCGGAAGAAGAAGCCAAGCTGCGCACCACTGCCTACCAGAACCAGCTGGCCGATGCGATGATGCGAGGCATTCAGGCCTACTTTGCCAAGAACCCACCGCTCGCGCGCAACCGGACGGTCTGACAAGGCATAAAGGCCGTCGGCCTTGCCACGAAAAAGGAGCCATTCGGCTCCTTTTTGCATTTCACGCTTTCGCTATTAAAACAAGAGCGTTTAGCGCCTTCTAGCATTCGATTCTCAGCATATTCATCGCTGCAACCCAAGGCTGGCGTGCGCTGCGTGCTCTGCTGTTCATGCAGCCCGAAGGCAGCGCTTCAAGCGGTTTGCTCGTTCTTGCCGGCGCGCCAGGCGCCAAAGATGGCCAGCAGGCCAGGAATCAGAATCAGACCCCAGATGATTTTTTCCAGGTTGGCCTTGACCCAGGGCATGTTGCCGAAGAAGTAGCCCGCCGTGCAGATGCCAAATACCCAGATCAGTGCGCCCAGCAGGTTGTAGGCAACGAACTTGGCGCGGTTCATGCGCGCCACCCCGGCCACAAACGGAGCAAAGGTGCGGATGAAGGGCATGAAGCGCGCCAGAATCACGGTGATGCCGCCATAGCGCTCATAGAACGCATGCGCCTTGTCAAAGGCCTTGCGGTTGAACCAGCGCGAGTTCTCCCACTGAAACACCTTGGGCCCCAGATGGTGGCCGATCTGGTAATTGCACTGGTCGCCCAGAAAAGCCGCTGCAAACAGGATTGCCGTGGCCAACGGATAGCTCATGAGCCCCGCACCGCACATGGCCCCCACAATGAAGAGCAGCGAATCGCCCGGCAGAAACGGCATCACCACCACGCCGGTCTCGACGAACACGATCAAAAACAGCAGTGCATACACCCACATGCCGTAGGTGGTTACAAAAGCTTCCAGGTACTTGTCGACATGCAAAATGAAGTCGACCAGATGCATCACGATTTCCAAAACACGTCCTTCAGAGCGATCAGATAAGGCAACAGTTGCCAGCGCTATGACTTGGATAGCACAGCGCGCACTTTACCGCGAATGGTGGCGCCAGCTTCTTAAAATCCCTTTATGACTGCAGAAACGAACGAACAGACGCTGGAAAGCCAGGATGCGCCCACATTGACCGGCACCACGGTACAGCCGCGCCGCCAGATTCAGGATCTGCCCGACGAGCTGGTCAGCCAGATTGCCGCAGGGGAAGTGGTGGAACGCCCGGCCTCCGTCGTGCGCGAGCTGGTGGACAACGCGCTCGATGCGGGCGCCACCAGCATCACGGTGCGCCTGCTGGCAGGCGGCGTGCGCCTGATCACGGTGGAAGACGATGGTTGCGGCATTCCCCGCGAAGAACTACCGATTGCCCTGCGCCGTCACGCCACCAGCAAGATCCGCAACCTGCACGATCTGGAATCGGTGGCCACCATGGGCTTTCGCGGTGAGGCGCTCGCCGCCATCGCCTCTGTGTCGGAGATGGCGGTGCTCTCGCGCCCACAAGACCAGGACACGGCCTACATGCTCGATGCCCGCAGCGGCGAGCTGCGCCCGGCGGCCCGCAATCCCGGCACCACGATGGAAGTCAAGGAACTGTTCTTCAGCACCCCAGCGCGCCGCAAGTTCCTCAAGACCGATGCCACCGAGCTGGCCCATTGCATCGAGGCCGTGCGCCGCCATGCGCTCACCCGCCCATCGGTCGGTTTTGCCATCTGGCACGAAGGCAAGCTGGTGGAACAATGGCGCGCCACGCTGGGCGCTGCCGACCTCGATGCCGCGCCCGATGCCGATACCCGTGAGCAACTAGTGCAGCAGGCGCTGGACAAGCGGCTGGCCGATGTATTGGGCCATGACTTTCTGGAGCAATCGGTGGTGGTGCACTACCGCGCCGGCCATGTGCTGGTGCGTGGCCGGGCAGGCGTTCCCAATGCGGCCCGCTCCCGCGCCGACCAGCAGTTCTGCTACGTGAACGGCCGCTTCGTGCGCGACAAGGTGCTCACGCACGCTGCGCGCGCCGCGTATGAAGACGTACTGCACGGCAACCGCCAGCCGGTCTATGCGCTCTACGTCAGCATCGACCCGATGCGCGTGGATGTGAACGTGCACCCCACCAAGATCGAGGTGCGTTTTCGCGACAGCCGTGAAGTGCACCAGGCGGTGCTGCATGGCGTGGAAAACGCCCTGGCCGCACCACGTGCGCACGGCCTTGCAGATGCGCCGTCCACCTCTGCGGCAGGAGCCGCTGCCGATGCTGGCGTTTTGGAGCCTCAGCGCCCTTCAACGCTTTCTCCACAAGCGCAAACCGCTATATATTTTGAAGCAACGCCTCGCCTTGATGGCGCCCAGGCACTGCAACAGGCCGCCGTGCTGTGGGGCCAGGCAGACCGGACACCTGCAGGTTTGCAATCTCCATCGTCCACAATGCCGCCCCAGACTGGTACCCCGACCGCGTGGCGCGCACAGGAGGCATCGACCGCATGGGCCGTACAGCCCGCCAGCCCGCAACTGGTCCCCACGCTGCCGCCGGAATCTGCCGAAAACCCCTGGCCGCTGGGCCGCGCGGTGGCGCAGATCCATGGTGTCTACATCTTGGCGGAGAACGCCCAGGGCATGGTAATCGTCGACATGCACGCCGCGCACGAGCGCATCGTGTACGAGCGGCTCAAAAGCCAGCTGGATGACGGTGATGCCAGCAGCGCCATCTCCAGCCAGCCGCTTTTGATCCCCGCCACCTTCTCTGCCACCCCCGAAGAAGTGGCAACCGCCGAGGAAAACGCCGAAACGCTGGCGCAGCTGGGCATGGAGATCGTCCCCTTCTCGCCCAAAACGCTGGCCGTGCGCGCAACGCCCACCACACTGGCGCAAGGCAACCCGGTCGAATTGGCCCGCAGCGTGCTCGCTGAGCTGGCCCAGCATGACGCCAGCACCGTGGTGCAGCGGGCGCGCAACGAAATCCTGGGCACCATGGCCTGCCACGGTGCTGTGCGTGCCAACCGGCAGCTCACCATCGACGAGATGAACGCCCTGCTGCGCGACATGGAACGCACCGAACGCTCCGACCAGTGCAACCACGGGCGGCCCACATGGCGGCAATTGACGATGAAGGAGCTGGACGGCTTGTTCTTGCGGGGACGTTGATACTTGTTGTTTTTCCACTAGATCATTAATTGCATTAATTTTTTTGTTACTGCTACATTACATATATCTGTATTTGTAAATAGAGTGGAAAATGAAAAAATCCCATGTAGTCAATGGGTTGAGGGGCATTGAAACTTTGGGTTTCATGCCCTTCTTCCTAAACTGGCCCTGGCTGCGTTGGTTCGCAGCTCTTTTTTTGTCGATGGCCTTTGCGCAGGCCCAGGCAGCACCGGCCAAGATTCTGGTGCTCACCACACATGAAGGCGTGCCGGGCGATCCTTCGCAAGGCCCGCTGAAGGCCGACGGTCAAATCGCCAACGACAACCTCGCCATCGCCTTCGGTTGGGTGAACCCGGCCACCACTCCCGCTCCAGCCTCGCTGATTTCGCCCGCACCGCTGGTTGATTACCGCTACGGCATTCTGTCAGTGCGCGAGAGCACTGCCACATCAGGCGCACTGGTGCGCGTGATTGACCAAAGCGGCCCGCAGGTTACTGCTTCTGTGCCAGGGGCTGCATCTGATCCGGCCCGGCTGCTGCAGCGGGAGAGTTTCCGTGCGGCAGATGGCGGCCGCTATGACCTCGTGGTGGTCGGCACCACGTACTACACCGCACTGCAGGCCAACTACGACCTGCTCACCAGCATCATGCAGGATGCGGAGCTCAAGCCCAATGCGATGCTGTTCTTTGTCGATTCGTGTTGCGACAACGGCCAGGGAAACGCTCCAGCATCGCCCCCTCACCAGAACATGGCCCGCTTCAAGGACACGGTGCTTCAGCCCGCCGTGGCCAGCGTTGCACCTGGCCTCGCGTTGACTGGCCTCTATGGAATCGTGATCAATCCGCTCAACACCACATCTCCTTACCAGGCCTCCTTCAGTTCGCTATTGCCGGATTTTGCAGGTGGCGCGTTTCTGGGTATTGACAACGTTCCTCCCGACAACAGGCTCTTTACCGTCAATGGCAATCCCAACAGCGCCTACGGCACCTTCTTCCCCGGCTCGCAGGTCTATAGCGGCAACGGAACCTGCCTGTTTGGCGTGGTAGATATCTCGCCATTTGACAATGTCAATACAGCCTCAATGCAGTACAACACCGGCCAGGCCCCTTACGCAGGCAATGGCCATAACGTGGGCCAGGCGTTTGTCAATGCGGCGCTGGCAGGTGGTTCGTGCGGCGGCAATGCATCCATTGCGGCCAGCCCCGCAACGCAGAATGTGACGCTGGCCATACCAGCAGCCACCATCACGCTCACCGTCAAAAACGAACAATTGTCCGCACTGCCACCCGTCACTGGCGGCCGTGTTGAAGCAACGCTGCCCACCCATCTGGCGTTTGCTGGCAGTGTGGGCGGTACCTGCATGGGCATGCCTTACGGGGGCGCTGCCAGCCAGAACAATGCAACCGGGGCTTTCGGCGTCACTGGCATGACGCTCAGCTTTGGACAGACCTGCACCATTGTGCTTCCTGTCACCTGGACAGACACCACCGATATCGCAAGCAATGCCTGCATCAAGACGGCCAGCCAGAGCACCCAACTGCGCATCGAACCGGGCACCAGCAAACAGTTCAGCACCAACCAGGGCCAGACCAACGACGTCGCAGCTGCCACCGTCGTGTGCAGCGCCCCTGAGCTGGCCCTCAGCGCAACGGCATTGCCACCCGTCGTGAATGCGGGTGACACGGTGAGCTACGACCTGACCCTCGCCAATCTGAGCGAGACGGCTGCCGCATTGGATGTGGCGCTGGCAGACTTCCTGCCTGCCGGAGCAACGCTGGTGGAGGTAAGCACAGGCGGCTCTGCCGTAGCCTGTACGCCGGGCAACTGCAACCTGGGCTCGCTCGCTGCACTGGCAAGCGCTACCTATACGGTGAAATTCACTGCGTCTGCCAGCCAGGCTGCGTTGACTGCGGCGCCGGCCGTGTCCACCTCGGGGACCGAGGTAACCTTGACCAACAACAAGGCCCAGGTCACAACGGCGGTACAAACCACAGTCTCTGTCACAGGATCGATAGTCGGCGCATCCGCCCAGCAACTGCAGGGCATGGCAGGCGCGACCATTGCCTATGCCTTGACCTGCACGCCCGCCGCTGCTGTACCCATGGGAGGGTTGACCGTAGGTGCAACAGGTACCTTGTCGGCATCTCCTGCATCGCACACCGTTGCCGCTGGCAACAGTTGCAACTTGGCGGTCGACCCGGCCGCTTTGCCAGCAGCCCCTGCGGGCTACCAATGGGCGGCACCCGCCATCAGCCAGCAAGGTGCCGTGTTTGTGGTGACACTGACCTTGTCTGTCATTGGAGCGCCCACTCCGGCACCGGTGCCAGGCCTGCATGCACTGGCCCTGGCGGCGCTGGGCCTGCTGTTGGTGCTGGCCGCAGCACGCCGTATGCAGGCGGCAGGCCGCAAAGGCTGAACACCGTCTGCACCAAGGCGGTAAACGGGCCATGCCGTCCGTGTAGCACACAAGAAAGAAGAGCGCCTCCGGCGCTCTTCTGGTTTATTGCTGTGGCTGCGTTGGTACCGTCTGCACCAACAGCTTATTCCACTGTCTCCGTGCCTCAATGCGCAGCCGCTGCCGCATCGGCGCCACCGCCGCCATGGCCCTTGGGGCCCTTGGCCAGCCATACAAGCGGTATCAGCAGCAGGAACAGCACCGACGAGGCCCAGAAGATATCGTTGGCCGCCAGCATGAATGCCTGCTGGTTGACCATGCGGTCCACCTGAGCCAGCGCTTGCTGCAGGCTCAGCCCTGTGGCCTGCAGGCCCTGCACCACCTGCGCCGTCGGGCCATCGCCCAGCGTGATGTGCTCCACCAGCTGCGCATGGTGCAGGCTGGCGCGGCGCTCCCACAGCGTGGTTGAAATCGAGGTGCCGACCGCACCGCAAGTGATACGCACGAAGTTCGACAGGCCCGACGCGCTGGGCATCTTCTCGGGCGGAATTTCGCTGAGCGTGATCGTCATCAAGGGAATGAAGAAGCCCGCCATGGCAATGCCCTGCACGATGGTAGGAATCATGATGGTGGTCAAGTCGACCTGGGTATTGAAGCGCGCGCGCATCCACATCACGATGCCGAACACCAGGAACGACGCTGTCGCATAGCGGCGCGGATCGACCTTATGGATCGTCTTGCCCACCACGGGCGACAGCACCATGGCCAGCAGGCCCACCGGCGCCATCACCATGCCCGCGTCAGTTGCGGTATAGCCCATGAACTGCTGCAGCCACAGCGGCAGCAGCACCACATTGCCAAAGAACAGGCCGTAGCCAACCGAGATGGCCAGCGTGCCCGCCCAGAAGTTGCGGTTCTTGAACAGGCGCAGATCAACCACCGGATGCTTGTCGCCCAGCTCCCAGATCAGGAAATAGGCAAACCCCACCACGGCAGTCACCGCGCAGGCCACCACCATCGGCGACTGGAACCAGTCGTGCTCCTTGCCGATGTCGAGCATGATCTGCATGGCCGAGATCCACACCACCAGAAGCCCCAGGCCAATCGCATCGATAGGCAGCGCCTTGCGCGGCGTATCTCGGTGGCGGAAGATGAGCCAGGTGGCGAACACCGCCAGAATGCCGACGGGCACGTTGATGTAGAAGATCCACGGCCAGCTCATGTTGTCGGTGATCCAGCCGCCCAGCAGCGGCCCCATCACCGGCGCGATGAGGGTGGTCATCGACCAGAAGGCCATGGCCGTGCCCGCCATGGCACGCGGGTAGCTGGCCAGCAGGAGCGACTGCGACAGCGGAATCATGGGCCCTGCCACAAAGCCCTGCAGCACGCGGAAGGCGATCAGCGAACTCATGTTGGGCGCCAGGCCGCACAGCCACGACGAGATCACGAACAGCACCACGCTGAGCATGAACAGCCGCACCTGGCCAAAGCGCATCGACAGCCAGCCAGTGAGCGGCACCGAGATCGCATTGGCCACGGCAAAGCTGGTGATCACCCAGGTGCCCTGGTTGGCGCTGACGCCCAGGTCGCCCGCAATTGCAGGCAGCGACACATTCGCAATCGAGGTGTCGAGCACATTCATGAACACTGCAGCCGACAGTGCCAGGGTGCCAATGAGCCGCGCCGAGCCTTCGAGCGGCGGGTGCGGCAATGTGGGATTGGAAGTTGCCATAACGCATCCTCGGGCCGCCCTGCGGGCCGCCCCTAGTCAATCAATGGCGCGCTTACAGGTGCTTGCCGGCGTTGTTGGTGATGACTTCTGCAATCACCGCGTCAGCGCCCTTGTCCTGCACGTCATACACATTGGTCTGCACCAGCGGCTCCTTGCGCGGCACTTCGGCCAGCAGCTTGCCATCCTGGTTCTGGATATCGACGTCCACCAGCATCGACAAACCTACGCGCAGCGGATGCGCTTCCAGCTGCTTGGGATCGAGCGCAATGCGCACCGGCACGCGCTGCACCACCTTGATCCAGTTGCCTGTGGCGTTCTGCGCGGGCAGCAGCGAGAAGGCCGAGCCGGTTCCCACGCCCAGGCCTTCCACCGTGCCGGTATATTCGATCTTCTTGCCATACAGGTCGGCCGTCATCTTGACGGGCTGGCCCAGGCGCAGGTTGCGCAGCTGGTTTTCCTTGAAGTTGGCTTCCACCCACAGCTGGTTCATCGGCACCACGGTCATCAGCGGCGTGCCGGGCGCCACGCGCTGGCCCACCTGCACCGAGCGCTTGCCGACCACGCCCGAGACGGGCGAGACCAGCTCCACCCGCTGCATGGCCAGATAGGCCTCGCGCACCTTGGCAGCCGCTGCCTGCACATTGGGGTGCTCGTTCACGCTGATGCCTTCGGTCAGCGACTGGTTGCTGGCCAACTGCTCGCGCGCAGTGCTCACGGCAGCCTGCGCTGCGGTAACGGCGGCCTGTGCGGTATCCACCTGGCTTTGCGCATGGCTCAACTCTTCCTTGGACACGGCGCCGTTGCCGGTCAGTGCCTGGCGGCGCTTGAGGTCGTTCTGGGCGCGGGCCAGATCGTTCCTGGCCTTGGAGACTTCGGCCTGGCGCTGAGCGATCTGGGCGGTGTACGAGCCGTTGTTCACATACAGCGTGCGCACCTGGCGCACGGCCTGGGCGAGGTTGGCCTTGGCCTGCTCAAACGCCACCTTGGCGTCAGCCGGGTCCAGGCGCACCATGATCTGGCCCTCCTTCACATAGTCGGTGTCGTCGGCCATGATGGACTGCACCGTGCCTGCCGTCTGCGGCGCAATCTGCACGATATTGCCCTGTACGTAGGCGTTGTCGGTTTCCTCGAAATGGCTGTTCACCATCCAGTCGTAGATGCCGTAGGCGGCGCCCAGCACGACGACGAGGCCGGTCAGGCGGAACAGCCATTTCTTGCGAGGGCTGGAAGATGCGGTGACCGGTTCAGCCTGTGGTGCGGCGGTCTGGGAAGCGGGAGCGTTGGTGTTTGACATGGTGTTGCGTTGCGGTTTTGGACCGGGGGCTCACCCCGGTATTGCTTATGGGTGCGGTACGCGGTATCGATATCGCTGTTATCCGGACGTTGGATCAGCTGGCTTTCTTCTGGCTGGCTGCGGTGTCGATGGCGGCTGCTGACGGCTCCGGATCGCTGTAGCCACCGCCCAGCGCCTGGGCCAGCGCAGCGTTGGTCTGCAGGATGCGTGCCTCGATATCGACCGACTGGCGGCGCTGGGCCAGCACATTCGTTTCGGCCGACAGCACGTTCAGATAGGTCCCCAGCCCTGCGGCGTAGCGCTGGTTGGCGATGTCGAGCGCGCTTTGCGCCGCGTCGGCTGCCTTGCGCTGCTCGGGCAACTGGGCATAGGCCGACTTCGCGGAGGCAATCTGGTCGGCCACATCGTGCACGGCATTGATGACGGCCTGGTTATAGCCTTCCACCGCCACGTCGTAATCGGCCGACTTGCCGCGCAGGTTGGCACGCAGCAGGCCTGAGTCAAAGATCGGCAGGCTCAGCGCCGGGCCCACGCCCCATTCACGTGCATTGGTCTTGGCAAAATTGTTGAAGCCGATGCTCGACAGGCCGATGAAGGCCGTCAGGTTGATGTCCGGATAGAACTCCGCCTTGGCCTCGGCAATGCTCCTGTCTGCGGCTTCCACGCGCCAGCGCGCAGCCACAACGTCGGCGCGGCGGCCCAGCAGGCTGGCAGACAGCTGCTGCGGAAACTGCGGCAGTTTCAGGCTGGCAATCGGGGCCGCCTGCAGGTTCTGTCCGTTTCCGGGCTGGCCCACCAGCGCCGCCAGTGCGTTCTGCGCCAGGTGCTTTTGCTCGCGCACCTGTTCCAGCTGCACGCGCGCCTCGGGCACGCCGCTTTCACTCTGGCGCACTTCCAGGGTGGTATCGAGGCCTGCGCTGTAGCGGTCGCGTACCAGCTTGAGGGTATGTTCACGCTGGGCAATGGCCCGTTCGGCCACCGTTTCCTGCGCCTGCCAGCGCGACAGTTGCACATAGGCCTGCACCACGTTGCTGGCCAGCAGCACGCGGGCGGCATCCCGATCGGCCTGCGCTGCGCGGGCAGAGCCCACCGCAGCGTCCAGCGCCGCGCGGTGCTTGCCAAACAGGTCGAGCGACCAGCTTCCGTTGATCCGCGCCTCTGCAGTGCTGTAGTTGTGGCCGGCAATTGGCGGCGGAATCAGGCCGTTGGCCGGTGCATGGTTGCGGTTGGCAGTGGCCTGGCCGTTCACCTGCGGGCCGTCGGCTGCGTCGCTCACCTGGGCCATGGCCCAGGCCTTGCGAATGCGGGCCTCGGCAACCTTGAGGCTCGGCCCGTCTGCCAGCGCCGTCTCCACCAACTGGTTCAGGTGCGAATCGCCCAAGGCCGTCCACCACCGTGCATCGACCGGCGCCACGGCTGCGGCCTGGTCGGCAGCAGACGGCTCCACCACCAAGCCCAGCGACTGCGGAGAGCGTGCGGAGGCTTCGGTGTGGATGCCACCCATATCGGCGCATCCAGCTATGAAAGTAGTAGCTGCAAGCGCAATGGCAGAAAGCGCCAGCTGGCGATTTCGTGCATAAAGAGGAAAACTGCGATTCATAAGGCCCTCTCCTTGCCGGGCGTGCTGGGGGTATCGGTGGTGGTGTCTGCTGTGCCTGCTGCGGCGTGGCATGGGCCGTTGGCGTCGGGCAGGCACATCTCACTGTTCAAGGTCTGGGGCATGGCTTCATAGATGCGGCGCAGATAGCTCTGGAACTGGGCCAGCTCATCAGGCGCCAGCGGGCTGAGCGCCGCGTGATTGACGCTCTTGACGATGTCGGGCACCTGCACCGCAGCGCGCATGCCTTCTTCGGTGAGCCGCAGGCGCACCACGCGGCGGTCGTCGGTGCTGCGTTCGCGTTCGATGATGCCTTTTTCCACCAGGCGGTCCACCAGGCGCGTCATGGCTCCCGGTGTCTGCATGGTGCTGCGCGCCAGATCAGCCGCAGTCTGCGCCTCGCCGCTCGCCAGTCGCAGAACGGGAATCCACTGCGCCTGGGTCAAACCCAGCGGCTCCATGCGGCGATCCACTTCGGCGCGCACCACCGTAGAGATGATGCGCATCAACCAGCAGGGGAAATTGGCGGCCTTGATCGGCTCGATCGACGGGCAGCCCGCCTCCAGCGAATCGCTGTCGCTGTCATCCGGGCCGTGGTCTTGCACGCGGGGATCAGACATGCGCAAACCTCTTTCATATGAAATTATTTACAACGCAATGATTATGCAATCATTCATTGCCTAGGCAATATCATGTCTTGTAAAAGACCCTGACCGGATATCAGATTTGTGCGGCGCAGCATCCGCCTTTCTGACGAGCTGCGGCACCTCGGCGACAGCACCTGTTCTGGGTTCTTGTCGGCCAACTCCATGCCTCACCCATTTCCACCTTGATCACCCGGAATGCACTGTTTCAGGGCATTTCCAGCCATTGAGCAGCGGCAAGCATCGCCCCACCAAAACCCACAAAGCGTAGTGACGCCTTCATTTGAAGCCCTGGTTTCCATACGCATTGCGCAGGACACTTTTTACTTTATGCATCAGCGCATGCAGATTCGGCATAATGTCCGTTTTAGTGCGATGACGCACCATCGCTGTGCATACCTCCGGCAACCGTACAAAAACGGTGCATTCCGGCCCTAGCCCTTGAAAGATCTGTCCATGCAACACCAGTCCCTGGAGCAATTTCTCGCCTACGTCGAACAGCGCAACCCCGGCCAGCCCGAGTTCCTGCAGGCCGTCACCGAAGTGATGGAGAGCCTGTGGCCCTTCATCCAGAAAAACCCACGGTACGCCGAACACAGCCTGCTGGAGCGCCTGGTCGAGCCCGAGCGCGTGGTGAGCTTTCGCGTGAGCTGGGTGGACGACCACGGCAAGGTGCAGGTCAACCGCGGCTACCGCATCCAGCACAGCATGGCCATCGGCCCCTATAAGGGTGGCCTGCGCTTTCACCCCTCGGTCAACCTGTCGGTGCTCAAGTTCCTGGCGTTTGAACAGACCTTCAAGAACGCGCTGACCACCCTGCCCATGGGCGGCGGCAAGGGCGGCTCCGATTTCGACCCCAAGGGCAAGAGCGAAGCCGAAGTGATGCGCTTCTGCCAATCCTTCGTGTCGGAACTCTTCCGCCACGTAGGCGCCGACACCGACGTGCCTGCAGGCGACATCGGTGTGGGTGGCCGCGAAGTGGGCTTCATGGCAGGCATGTACAAGAAGCTTGCCAACCGTGCCGACTGCGTCTTCACCGGCAAGGGCCTGTCGTTTGGCGGCTCGCTCATCCGCCCCGAAGCCACCGGCTTTGGCACGGTCTACTTTGCGCAGGAAATGCTCAAGACCCAGGGCAAGGGCTTCGAAGGCCTGACCGTCTCCGTCTCAGGCTCGGGCAATGTGGCGCAGTTCGCCATCGACAAGGCCATGGCACTGGGCGCCAAGGTGGTGTCGGCATCCGACTCCAGCGGCACCATTTACGACCCCGCAGGCTTTGACGGCGACAAGCTGATCAAGTTGATGGAAGTCAAGAACAAGCACTATGGCCGCGTGGCCGACTACGCCAAGCAGGTTGCCGGTGTGCAGTACTTTGAAGGCAAGACGCCCTGGTTCATCAAGGCTGATGTGGCTCTGCCCTGCGCGACGCAGAACGAGCTGCACCTGGCCGACGCGCAGGAGCTGATCAAGAACGGCGTGCTGTGCGTAGCCGAAGGCGCCAACATGCCTTGCACGATCGAAGCTGCCAAGGCTTTCGAGAAAGCGGGCGTGCTGTACGCTCCCGGCAAGGCATCCAACGCTGGAGGTGTTGCCACCTCGGGCCTGGAAATGAGCCAGAACGCCTTGCGCCTGGGCTGGCCCGCTTCGGAAGTGGACGCGCGCCTGTTCCAGATCATGGAAGGCATCCACGCGGCGTGCGTGAAGTACGGCAAGCGCGAAGACGGCACCGTCAGCTACATCGACGGCGCCAATATCGCCGGCTTCGTGAAGGTGGCCGACGCCATGCTGGCGCAAGGCGTGCTGTAAACCACAGCTCACTGCCCAGGGCGCTTCGCCCGAAGGCAATCACTTGCTCAATGCCCCCGGCGCCCTCCAGCGCCGGGGGCATTTTGCTATTCAACACCGCAGGCCCTAAGGCAGTATCGCTGTGGGCTCCATTTTGGCTCTACACTGGCGGTTCCGCCTTACTCACGAATTGATAGCTGCCTGCGCTCGCACCCAGTGCGCTGGCAATCTTTTTCTTGCTGATCCACCGTGCCAATCGCTGCTGACTCCCCTCTGTGCCTGGGCCTGGCTGGCCCTACCGCTTCTGGCAAGACCGGTGCCGCCATTGCGCTGGCGCAGCAACTGGCTGGCGTGCGGCCAGTCGAGATCATCAGCGTCGATTCCGCCCTCATCTACCGGGGTATGGACATTGGCTCGGCCAAGCCCAGCGCCGAGGAACAGGCCGGTATCCCGCACCACCTGCTCGACATCCGCGACCCGCTGGATTCCTACAGCGCCGCCGAGTTTGTGCGCGATGCGCTGGCGCTGATTGCGCAGATTCACCAGCGCGGCGCCGTGAGCCTGCTGGTGGGCGGCACCATGCTGTACTTCAAGGCGCTGATGGACGGCATCGACGACATGCCTGCAGCCGACGCCGCCGTGCGCGCCGCACTGGATGCCGAAGCCGCCGCGCACGGCTGGCCGCACATGCATGCACTGCTCGCCCAGGTAGACCCCGCGACCGCGCAGCGCCTGGCCCCCGGCGACAGCCAGCGGGTGCAGCGCGCGCTGGAGGTGTGGCGCATCACGGGCAAGCCGCTCTCCTATTTCCATGCGCAGGAAAAACGCCCTTCGCCACTGCTGCAACTGGCTCCTGGCTTTCAGCTCTTCAGCCTGGAGCCCGCCGAGCGCGCCTGGCTGCACGAACGCATTGCCCTGCGCTACGACCAAATGCTGGCCCAGAACTTTCTGGCCGAAATGCTCCAGCTGCGTGCGCGCGGCGACCTGCACCTGCATCTGCCCTCGATGCGCTGCGTAGGCTACCGCCAGATGTGGGAAATGCTCGACTCCTGCGCTGCGCAGGGCATCAGCGTGGCCAACCAGGCCGATGTGCCGCCCGCATTGTGGGCGGACATGCGCGAGCGCGGTATCGCCGCCACCCGCCAGCTGGCCAAGCGGCAAATCACCTGGCTGCGCAGCATGCCGCAGCGCCACACCATTGCCTGCGACACCCCCCCTGAGCAGGAGCAATGGCTGGCAGCCGCACGGCAGCAGCTCGCTTCATCCGGCAGGATTTAGAGCCGCTAACACAACCCAGCAAATCGTAGATTTGCGGTTGAGACGAGGCGCCGGGCCGCGTTAGGCGAAGCCGCAGGCAGTACAGACGTACGACAAGGCTGGGCGCCCCCGACGAAGCAACGACGTATCAAGGGTTGTGTTAGCGGCTCTTAGAAAAAATGCCTCATGGCGCTTATGCAGCAAGCGCGAGGCATTCAAAAAATATAGCACTGACTGCTTGCAGCCTCCCTGGCCAGCGAGCCAGCCGGCATCAGCCGACCGCCTCCACCTCCATATACCGCCGCGTCAGCCACCAGAACACGAGGGCTGCGGCGCTGACTGCAGCGCCCAGCATGCACACACCGCGCCAGCCAGCATGCGCGTAAATGGCAGTGGCGCTGATGGCGCCCAGGCCGCTGCCTACGGCATAGAACAGCATGTACGCGGCCACCAGGCGGCTGTGCGCGCCAGACTGGCGGCGGAAGATCAGGCTCTGGTTGGTGACATGCAAGGCCTGTCCACCCAGGTCCAGCAGCACAATGCCCAGCACCAGCGCCCACAGTGCCCAAGCGGAGCCAGGCGCCCAGCCCAGAGCCCCCAACGGCAGCCACGCCAACAGCAGCACCACCAGCGCAGCTGCGGAACTGCGCTGCGCAAAACCCTGGTCTGCCCAGCGCCCTGCCCGCGCGGCAGCGAGGGCCCCCGCCACTCCGGCCAGCCCGAACATACCGATGATCGTGTGCGAATAGCCAAAGGGCGCCGCCCGCAGTGGCAGAACCAGGCTGCTCCAGAAGATGCTGAAAGCGGCAAACATCAACATCGCGAGCATGCCCCGCACCTGCAAGACCCGGTCGCGGCGCAGCAGACCGCCCATGGATGCGATCAATGGCAGATAGCCGAGCGGGTGGGGCTTGAGGGGCAAGGAAGGCAGGCGCCACCACAGGGGCAGGCCAATGACCACCATCATGGCTGCCGAACTGAAATAGACCCCGCGCCAGCCCGCTGCATCGCCCACCGCCCCGGCAAAGACGCGCGCCAGCAACAAGCCGATAAAGACCCCGCCCTGCGCGCTGCCCACCACGCGGCCCTGCTCGTGGGGCTGGGCCGCGCTGGCGGCATAGGCGATCAGGCCCTGCGTCATGGCGGTGCCGAGCAAGCCGACGGCCAGCATGCCAGCCATCAACATTGCCGAAGTCTGCGCAGCGCCTACCACCAGCAGGGCCATCACCAGGCCTGCCAGTTGCCAGGCCATCAGTTGACGCCGATCAAGCCGGTCACCCAACGGTACCAGCAACAGCAAAGCCAGCGCACAGCCCATCTGCGTCGCGGTGACCACGCCGCCCACAGCGGCGTAGCTGATGTGGAACTCCTCCGCCAGCGCATCCAGCAAGGGCTGCGCGTAATAGACGTTGGCAACGCTCATGCCGCTGGCCACCGCAAAAAGCAGCACCAGGGCAGCAGGCATGCCCATAGGTTGATCGCATGTCTGCGGCACTTGCCCCGCGGAAAACTGGTGAGGCTGGCAAGGCTGAACTTTCATCTTGCACCACTCTTTCAAAAATCTAGTTTCAAAACAAAACCAGATGCATTCTATGCAGAGTAGTTTTAAAATGCAACTACAAAGCCCGCAGCATTGCAACCCATCGAAGCGCCCATGCCCACCACTGCCCCCCCAAACCAAGAAACCTGCCCGGTTGCGCGCGCACTGGATGCCGTGGGCGACCGCTGGTCGCTGCTCATCGTGCGCGATGCTTTTGATGGCGCGCAGCGCTTCGGAGACTTTCAGCGCAGCCTGGGCGTTGCGCGCAATATCCTGTCCGACCGGCTGCGCAAGCTGGTGAATGCCGGCATCCTACAGACGCAGCCCGCGTCAGACGGCAGCGCCTACCAGGAATACGTGCTGACGGACAAAGGCAAGCGCCTCTTTGCGGTGGTGGTGGCGCTCAGGCAATGGGGGGAGAGCGAGCTGTTCGCGCCCGGCGAGGCGCATTCCGTTCTGGTGGAAAAAAGCACGGGCGCGCCCATTCAGCGCATGGCGCCGCACCTGGAGAGCGGCCAGGAACTCCTGCCAGACGATGCAGTGGTGCGCAAGCCAGGTTAAGGCACGCCTCCCCCGGCAAGCAATGCCTGGCCTGAAATGGGACGGCAGCGCCCCTTACTTGCCCACCAGGTCGCTCAGCTTCTTGGCCTCGAACTCGGCCTCGCGCTGGGCGTCGCACGGCACACAGTCGCCCACCTTGCTTTGCACCGACAGCTTCTCGATGGCTGCCCAGAGCATGGTGATCTGCTGCTCATGCCCGGCGGCACTGTCGATGATGCCGCGCATGGCCTTGGAGAGCGGGTCGTCTTCCTGCGTCACGCCGTAGGCGGCAAACTTCCGGTCTGTCGGGGCTTCGGTCACATCGGCGCTGGCGCCTTCCTTGGACGGGATGATGCGGGCAGGAATGCCCACAGCCGTCGCCCCTGCAGGCACCGGCTTGATGACCACGGCGTTGCTGCCGATCTTGGCGCCGTCGCCCACCTCAAAGCCGCCCAGCACCTTGGCGCCAGCAGCCACCACCACATCCTTGCCCAGCGTGGGGTGGCGCTTGGCACCCTTGTAGAGCGTAGTGCCACCCAGGGTCACGCCGTGGTAGATGGTGCAGCCATCGCCCACCACGGCCGTCTCGCCAATGACGACGCCCATGCCGTGGTCGATAAAGACATTGCGACCGATCTGCGCGCCAGGGTGGATTTCGATCCCCGTGAACCAGCGCGCCAGATGCGAGATGAAGCGCCCCGTCCACTTGAGGCCATGGTTCCAGCACCAATGCGCGGGGCGTTGCAGCCAGATGGCATGCAGGCCGGGATAACAGGTAATGACCTCCCAGCGGCTGCGGGCCGCAGGATCGCGGTCCAGGATGCACTGAATATCGGAGCGCAGGCGGTCAAACATGGAAGCGTGGAGTCTGTTTTTGTAGGGGAAGTCCCGCAGTCTAGCGGCTTGCGGCCTCTGCCGTGCGCAGCATGGCCTTGGCAACACCACGCAGTATGTGGATTTCCTCCTGGGTCAGTTGCGCGCGGTTGAACATCTGGTTGAGGCGCGGCATCAGCTTCTTGGGCGCATCGGGATCGAGAAAGCCAACCTCGACCAGAGCCTGCTGCCAGTGCGCCAGCATGCCGGCCACCTGTTGCGCATCGGCACGCTCGCCGTGCACGGCTGCATCCTGCACGGCATAGCCGCCCAGGGCCTGGCGCCAGTCATAGGCCACCACCTGCACGGCCGAAGCCAGATTGAGCGAGCCGAAATCGGGGTTGGTCGGAATCGACAGCGCCACGTGGCAGCGATACACATCCTCATTGGCCATGCCATAGCGCTCGCAGCCGAACAGAAAGGCAATGCCGGTCTCGCCGCTCAACCCGGCTGAGGGCTCACCTACCGCATTCGCTGCAGGCAAGACAGGCTGCTTTCCGCCATCCTGCTGCGCCACCAGCTCTCCTTTCAATAGCATCTCAAAATGCGCACGTGGAGTACGGGCGGGCGGGCCGAAGTCGCGGGGCGTCATCGCAGTGGCGCACAGGTGGCTTATACCCTCCAGCGCCTCCTCCACCGTCTCCACGATGCGGCAGTTGGCCAGCACATCCAGGGCACCACTGGCACGCTGAATGGTTTCTTCCTTGCGCAGCACATTGCTCCAGCGAGGGCGCACCAGCACCAGGTCGTCAAAACCCATGGTTTTGATGGCGCGGGCAGCAGCGCCCACATTGCCAGCGTGGCTGGTTTCGATCAGGACAAAGCGGGTTTTCATAGAAATCGGAATCCAAATTCGGTCGTCCCAAGCGCGATTTTTTGCGCACGGGTACAATTTGCCCCCTATTGTCGCTGCCGCATCGCCGGCGCCGATCACCGATTGCTCTTGCCCCAGCGTCCCGCAGCGTCTTTGCTGCCACCTACTACGCCCACACAATTTATGTCGTCTTCCTCCCTGCACCCCATGCTCAATATGGCCATCAAGGCCGCTCGCGCCGCAGGCGCCATCATCAACCGTGCCGCGCTTGACGTGGAAGCGGTGCGGGTGTCGACCAAACAGGTGAACGACTTTGTGACCGAGGTGGACCAGCAGGCCGAGCAAGCCATCATCGAAACCCTGCTGACCGCCTACCCCGGCCACGGCATCCTGGCCGAGGAATCGGGCAACGAGTACGGCAACCGCAATTCCGACCACATCTGGATCATCGATCCACTGGACGGCACCACCAACTTCATCCACGGTTTTCCCGTGTACTGCGTAAGCATCGCGCTGGCGGTGAACGGCCGCATCGAGCAGGCCGTGGTGTACGACCCAACCCGCAATGACCTGTTTACCGCTACGCGTGGCCGTGGTGCCTTCCTCAATGAGCGCCGCATCCGCGTCTCCAAGCGCACCATGCTCCGTGACAGCCTGATCTCCACCGGTTTCCCCTACCGCCCTGGCGACAACCTCAAGCAGTACATGGCCATGCTGGGCGATGTGATGCAACGCACCAGCGGCGTACGCCGCCCTGGCGCTGCAGCACTGGACCTGGCCTACGTGGCTGCCGGTTTCAGCGACGGCTTCTTTGAAGCCGGCCTCAGCATCTGGGACGTGGCGGCAGGCTCGCTGCTGGTGACCGAAGCCGGCGGCCTGGTCGGCAACTTCACCGGTGAAGCCGACTTTCTGGAGCAACGCGAAATCCTGGCGGGTTCCCCCCGCATCTATGGTCAACTGGTGCCCGTGCTGACCAAATACAGCAAGTTCGCTGGCGCTGGCGACAAGGCCGCTGTACGCCAGTCGCTGGAAAACGACACTGCAGAAAGCGCTCCGCAAACCGAAGAAGGCCAGGCCCAGGAAGACGGCAAGGCCGAATAAGCCTTCGCACCGACTGCAAAATAACGGCAAAAGCCCGCAGGCCCTGCATTGGCCCGTGGGCTTTTTTCATGCAGTTGCCATAGCCCGCACAGTTGCCAAACACAATTCGCCGCCAAGAAGGGGGATTTTTCTTCAGCGCTCGGGCCAATGATGCATCGGGGTCTTTCTATAGCTAAATGGGCTCTGATCTTTCATTTCCTACGCTTTCATCTACGCTACTTGAATGTTGTTTGCGCGTAACGACTGGCTTTGTTGCACAAATCCGGGCCGCAGCGGTAGTAGGCTCGGATGATGAGTGAGACGAACTGGGGTCGGCGCAAGTACCGCACCACAAACTGG
>NZ_JBNDIT010000034.1:0-13743 GCF_050434545.1 Comamonas sp. 4034
CCGAGCTGGGCACGCCCCAAACGGTGGCCGTGGCATAACTACGTCTGGGGTTTGGGGAGACTCAGTCCCAAACCGATTTATGCAACAAGGCCGCGCTGATGCTCCAAGAGGACCGCTTCTAGATCACATCACAAGAGCCATGTACCGCGCACGACTCTCTCTGGCACTCGCCGCCCTGGTGGCGCTGGTCTGCATTCAGGCCCTCTTTGTGTACTGGGGGGCCAATCGCGTCAATGACTATGCGCAGCACAGCCGACTTGCCAGCGACATCCAGGCGGAACTGCTGGACCTCTCTGCCAACAAGCAGCGCCTTCGCGTCTGGGCCTTGCAGCGCCTCATGAACACCGACGCGCAGCCCGAGCAGCGAGACCGCCTTGTCGATGCCATGTATGCCAGTGCGGCCAATCTTGGCGACCTGGCGCGCCGCGATCTGGCGCTCTGGAGTGAAATGGTGAACCGCGAAGGTGTGCACATGCCGCCCGAAGTACTCCAGCTTGTGGGAACGACGGACCTGCTGCGCGACAACATCCAGGCAGTGGAGGCTCGGCTGGCCCAACTGGTGCCGCTGGAGCAGGGCGCTGACTTTCCGGCGCTTTGGGCTGAACTGACCCAGGTATTCGACATGGCACGCGGGCGCGACCTGCGTGAGCTGATCAAGGACGCCATTGCCCGCCAGCGCGAAGCCGTTCCGGTGGCGCGTGCCGCAACCGAACGCGGGCTGGATTCGCTGCGCGTGCAGGCCGTCGGTATGGCGATCATCACGCTGGCGGTGGCCGTGGTTCTGGCATTGCATCTGAAAGGGCGGCTGCAGCGCCCGCTGGACCGGCTGCTCCAAGGCACGCAGGCCTTGCAGGCCGGGGCGCTGGGGCACCGGGTGTTGACCGGCACCAATGACGAATTCGGTCGCCTGGCACAGCACTTCAATGCCATGGCGGCAGAGCTGCAGCAGCACCGGGCCCGCGCAGACGCTGCGCGCCGTGAACTGGAAGACGCGGTACAGGCGCGCACCCGGGAGCTGCGCGTCGCGCACGAGACCTTGCGGCACCTGGATCACCGCCGTCGTCAGTGGTTTGCCGACCTGGGCCACGAACTGCGTACCCCCGCCACGTGCATCCGTGGAGAGGCCGAGATTGCCTTGCGTGGTGGGGACAGGCCAGCCGATGAATACCGCCAGACACTGGCGCGAATCGTGGGTGGAGTCGATCAGCTCACCAGTGTCATCCACGATCTGCTTTACATCGCCAAGTCCGAGGCCGACCAGTTGGTGATGCGCCCCACCATGACGGACCTGCGCTGCCTGCTGGGCGATGTGGCCGAGCAGGCGGCTGCCCTGGGCGCGCCCCATGGCGTACGGGTGCTGCAGGGAGAAACTCCACGGGCAGGGGGCGACAAAGCGGACATGGCCTTGCCTGATGGCACGATACCAGTGCATGCCGACGCCGACCGGCTGCGCCAGGCACTGGTGATCGTGTTGGACAACGCCGTGCGCTACTCGCAGCCAGGGGGCTCGGTGTACATCAGTCTGCACAAGAGGGTGCGAGCTGACGGAGCGGCCGAGGCAGAGGTGGTGGTGCGCGACCAGGGCATAGGTATTGAGGCGGATGAACTGCCTCGTGTGTTCGAGCGTTTTCTGCGGGGGCGCCGGGCGCGCGCCCATCGCGCAGACGGCACTGGCATCGGCCTGTCCATCGCGCAGTCCATCATCCAGGCACACCAGGGTCGCATCGATGTTGCCAGTGAGCCGCAGCAAGGTACGGTGGTGCGCCTTGTACTGCCGTTGGCTGGGGCGCCTGTGCACGCAATAGAACCAATCACCGACGAGCAAGGGAGCCCTCAGGCATGAACCAGCAGATTCTGGTGGTGGAAGACGATGTGCGCGTGGCGGATTTTCTGGTGCGCGGCCTCAAGGCAGAGGGGTACTGTGTGGACCTGGCCCGCACCGGCCCTGAAGGCCTGGCCATGGCGCGCAACACCGGGCCTGGCGTATTGCTGCTGCTGGATCTGATGCTGCCGGGCCTCAGTGGCCTGGAGCTGTGCCAGACGCTGCGTGCCGAAGGCCGGCACATTCCGGTGCTGATGCTCAGTGCGCTGAGCAACACGGAAGACAAGGTCAATGGCCTGCGCCTGGGGGCGGATGACTACCTCACCAAGCCCTTCGTGTTCGAAGAGCTGCTGGCCCGTATTGAGGCTCTCATGCGCAGGGGGCGGGAGCAGCGTACGCGGGCCAGCACACTGCAAGTGGCCGATCTGGTGCTCGATCTGGAGCGCATGCAGGCGAGCCGTGCCGGGATACCCATCACGTTGACGGCGCGCGAACTGGCTTTTCTCGAACTGCTCATGAGCGCGCCAGGCCGCGTGTACAGCCGCGAACGCATTCTCTCCAATGTTTGGGGCACCAATGAGGACCCGCTGACGAATGTCGTCGACGTCTATGTGCGGCGCCTGCGCTGCAAGATCGATGACGGTCATGAATTGATGCTTATCAAGACCGTGCGGGGCTTTGGCTATCGGTTGGATGCCATGGCGGATTGACCTCCGCTTTCTTTTTGTGCATTCGCGGCTCAGGCGGGCTGCGGCATGCGTTGCGGTTTCTTGCAGAGTATGTGGATGGGTGTGTTCATCCCTTGTTCATCTTCTGCTCACTTTGCCGTAATGGGGGCTTCAGAGGCTGCTCATGTTGCTTTGGTCAACTGTAGTTACACGCTGGTCCTCACGCCAGCGTGGAATCTGACCACTTCCATTGATCCAAAGCATGAAAAAATTTACCTGTATCACCATCGCCAGTCTCCTCATGGGTATCGCTGCATTGCCGGCTGCCGCCAGGGGGCCGGTCGTCAACCACGCCATATCCGAAGCCGAAGTGTTGGCTGCACAGCAGGCTTGGTGCAAGGCGCTGGTGGATATCAGCAGTACCAACACCAACAGCGGTCCGGTGGCAGCCAAGGCGCTCGCAGAGAAAGTCATCGACGAGGCATACGGCTACCAGATGGGGGCGGTGCTGTTCAAGCCAACCTTGGCCGCAGCGTCCCAGGCTTTCCGTACCAGCCGCGAAGGCGCGCTCGCATACTTCGTGGGCGGTGACCCGGCCTATCCCAAAGACACGGGCTTCGCGCTGAAGGGGTGGACCAAGTGCGACATTGCCAATGCTGGCATCTTCATCGCCGGTGGCTCCGCCAGCACGATGGGCAACGTGATCTTCACCGGAAAGGACGGCAAAGTGACCTCGGTGGACAAGACCTGGGCCTTCGTCAAGGACGATGCGGGCAAGCTGCGCATCGTGGTGCACCACTCATCGCTGCCGTATTCCGGTAATTGATACCGGCAATGACCCAAACGACTGACCTAAGGGGTGCATGGCTCCCGGGTCGGTCATGCGGCTGGCGTTTTCGGTCCGGCGGCGAGTGTCGAATCCAGTTATCTTGGAGACACATGGCCATGACAGGATGACGGGGTATCGGCGAAGATCAGGGGCATTGAGAACACTTGGCTGCACCTCTCGTTGTGTTGCTGCGCAACCGTAGGGGGCAGCTCTCAGATGGCCCCTGGAGGCCGGAGAAACGCCCGATGAAAAAGCACACCGCCTTTACGCGCCTGTACCCTTCTGCATCCTTGCTTGCCATTGCCATGCTGGCGGTGGGCGCCTCGCCCGCATTGGCGGCCTATCCGGACAAACCCATCAAGCTCATCGTGCCGTTTCCGCCTGGCCAGGCAACCGATATCTTCGCCCGAGCCCTTGCGGAGAAGCTGGGCCAGAAGCTCGGCCAGCCGCTGGTGGTGGAAAACAAGGCCGGTGCCGGCAGCAATATCGGTACCGAGCAGGTGGTGCGCAGCGCCCCCGACGGCTACACCCTGCTGGTGGCCGGCAGCGCCATGGCAGTAAACCAGACGCTGTACAAAAAGGTGAACTTTGATCCGCGTGTCGATCTGGTCGGCATCACCCTGGTTGCCAAGGTACCCTTGGTCTTTCTGGCCAACCCGGCCACTAGCATTAAAACCATGAACGACCTTGTGGTTAGGGCCCGTGCCGAGCCGGGCAAGCTCAGCTACGCCAGTGCAGGCATTGGGGGCACCCAGCACCTGAGCGCAGAAATGGTGAAGGCGCGCGCCAAATTGCAGCTGGAGCACATTCCCTACAAGGGGAGCGGCCCGGCGCAGGCCGATTTTCTGGGCAACCAGGTGCCGCTGATGGTGGACTCCGTCACCGCCGCACTTGCCAATATCCAGGCGGGCAAGGCCGTGCCGCTGGGGGTGACATCGGCAACGCGGTCAAGCCAGTTGCCGGAGGTGCCTACGATCGCCGAATCGGGCTTGCCCGAGTTCAAGGGTTTCGAAGCCGTGGGCTGGCTGGGCCTGATGGCTCCCAAAGGCACGCCGCAGGCGGTGGTCGACAGGCTGAACGAGGAAACCGTGGCCATCCTGCGCAGTGCCGATATGCAGAAGTTCATCCGCGACCGTGGGTCGGAACCTACGCCCACCACGCCTGCCGAGATGGACCGCTTTGTAGCGAGCGAGATGGTGGAATGGGGCAAGGCCGTCAAGCAGTCGGGTGCAACGGCGGAGTAGTGATGCTTCTGAGATAAAAATGTATGGCGCGCGCGGCAGTTAGTACCAGCTACCTTTTCTGATATTTCCCAAGCATGGTTGCACCCCCAGGCCCTGGTGCACCCAAGGCGACAGCCATGCCATGCAGCCGGGCCTAAGCTGGGCGTTTGCCGTGTTCACTTCATGAGGTCTGCCATGACGCTTCCCACCCCGCCTGACGCCGCCAGCCTGGACGGCGGTTGCGCCTTTGCCGACGGTGCCTATGGACCGCTGTCCGAAGCCAAGGTTTCGCTGTTCGATTGGGGCTTTACCCGTTCGGATGTGACCTATGACGTGGTGGGCGTGTGGCAGGGCGCTTTCTTTCGGCTGGATGCGCATATTGACCGGTTCTTTGCCAGCATGCAGGCGCTGCGCATGCAGATTCCGTACGACAAGGCGCAGGTGCGCGCCATCCTGCACGGCTGCGTGCGCGCCGCCGGCCTGCAAAGCGCCTATGTGGGCATGGTGTGTACGCGCGGAGTGGCGCCCAAGGGGGTGCGAGATCCGCGTCTGGCCGAAAACCGCTTCTATGCGTATGCCCTGCCGTACGTATGGATTGCCAGCCCCGAAAAGCAGAAGCAGGGCCTGGACCTGCACATCAGCCAGCGTGTGCGCATTGCCCCCGAGTCGGTGGATCCCACGGTCAAGAACTACCACTGGCTCGATCTGGTGCAGTCGCTGTTCGATGCCTACGACGGCGGGCATGACACCAGTTGCGTGGTGGATGGCGCGGGCCACATTGCCGAAGGGCCCGGCTTCAACCTCTTCATGGTCAAGAACGGGGTGGTGAGCACTCCGGCGCGCGGCGTTCTGATGGGCATATCGCGCCAGACGGCGCTGGAGCTGTGCCAGCGCCTGGGCATTACCGCGTATGCCCAGCCGGTGACGCAGGAGGCGCTTCGCACGGCAGACGAGGTGTTCATCACCTCCACGGCCGGTGGCATCATGCCCATCTCCAAGATCGACGGGGTGGCGCTCACCGGTTTGCCTGGCCCTGGCCCCGTCACCCAGCGGCTGCAGGACGCCTACTGGGCCATGCATGACGAGGCGGCCTACCGCGACCCGGTGGATTACAGCCACTGAAATGGGCCCTGCAGGCCGAACCCGCAGGTTCTTGCCCGCTCAGGTCTAAGCCCGAGCAGGCGTGGACCAGGCAGCGGCGGGGTGTACCGGGGCCAGCTTATTTGTCAAACAGCGCCTGCAGCTGGGCGCGCTCCTTCAGGCCCGATTGCAGAGCCAGCATCAGCAGAATGCGCGCCTTGGGCGCCTTCAGGTCACCGGCCATGATGGCGCCTGCGTCGTACGAGGTCTTGCCGCCGCCTTCAAAGCCGTAGCTGGGCATCACGCGGCCGTTGTGCACGCGGGTGGTGACGACCACGGGCACGCCCTTGCCCATGGCGTACTTGGCGGCATTCAGCATGGGCACGTTCATGTTGCCCATGCCCAGCGCGTCGATGACGATGCCTTTGACACCCCGGTCCACCGCCTGTCGCAACGCTTCGCCGTTGGCGCCGCCATACATGGGGAAGATTTCCACCTCGGGCATGGTCTGCGCCGCAATGGCAATGTGCTGGCGGCGCACGGGCGCGTTGCCGTAGACCACGCGGTCGGGGTAGACCTCGCCCAGAAAACCGTATTCGCCAGAGCGGAAAGTCTCCACATTCGCGGTGTGCGTCTTGGTCACATACCGGGCAGCGTTGATCTGGTTGTTCATGGCCAGCATGGCGCCCTTGTTCTGCGATTGTGGGTCGACCGCAATGCGCACGGCGTTGAGCAGGTTGCGCGGGCCATCAAAATCAGACACCGAAGCATTGCGCTGCGCGCCGATCAGCACGATGGGCTTGGGTGACTGCACGGTCACATCCAGCCAGAAGGCAGTCTCCTCCAGTGTGTCGGTGCCGTGCGAGACGATGACGCCCGCCACCTCGGGCTTGGCAAGGGCTGCCTGCACGGCGGCCGTCAGTTCCACCCAGCGCGCCGGATCCATATAGTCGGATGGCACGTTCGAGAGGTTGTTCACCTGAATCTGCGCGTACTTGCCCACGTCAGGTACGGTGGCGAGCAGGTCGTCACCCGAAATCGCAGGAACAGGCGCGTTCTTCACCGGGTCGATCTTCATCGCAATCGTGCCGCCTGTGGCGATGAACTGCACAGTGGGCTTGTCCTGCGCAAAGGCGGGGGCGGTGAGCATCTGGCTTGCCAGCGCGGCGGCCAGCAGAAAAAGGCGGAATCGTGGCATGGGCAGTCTCCTCGTATGGTGAATCGCCTGCATGCACCGCACACGGTGCGCACATTGCGTGCTTTGCGCATGGGGCCGCAGGCAGGAGCATTGTGGGTGCTGCGCGCGGTTTCGCACCGCGCATGCTGTCGCGCAGGCTTAGAGCCGCTAGCAAAACCCAGCAAATCGCAGATTTGCGGTTGAGACTAGGTGCCGGGCCGCGTCAGGCCGCGCCGCGCTAGGCCGAGCTGCGCTAGGCGAAGCCGCAGGCAGTACAGACGTACCACAAGGCTGGGCGCCCCCGGCGAAGCAACAACGTATCAAGGGTTGTGTTAGCGGCTCTTAACCGGCCCCTACAATGCGCGGCAATGCAAATACAACCATCGACACGCAGGCGCTGGCTGGCATGGAGCAGCTGCATGCTCCTGTTGCCGGCGCTGGCAGCCTGCCAGAAAGAGGGCGAGGGCGCCGCGTCGCGCACTCCTGCGCAAGGCGGTGGCGCCCTGGCGCCAGACTTGGCCAGCGATCAATTTTTCACCCTGCCACGCAAGACTGCCGACGGTACCGAGTGGGCGCCGCCTCTGTGCCTGGGTTTGCCGGTGGTGCTGGCACTGACGGCGCAGCCTGCGCTGGCCGTGGTGCCGGACTGGGGCCTCGACATGCAGGCCAGCCAGTTGCGAGACCGCCTGTGGCTCGCGGCACTGGCCGCACTGGGCGTAGCCGATCCTCAGGCGCCATCGCCAGCAGCCGCTTCTGCAGCTGCCAGACTGCAGGCGCGCGCCAAGGCAGGCGAGCCCGATTGGGCCAGGGCCGTGGCACTGGTGCTGGCCACGTGGCCCGCAGGCAAGGTAGCGACGGTGGAAAACGCCCAGGCGCTGGCAGAAGCCGCATGGGGCCTGTACGGCAATGTACTGGGCGTACCGTATCAAAGGCTCAGCATCGTAGCCGAGCAGATGCCCGCTGGCATCATCCGTCCCTTGCGAGCGGGCGAGGCGCCGTTCTTTACCGAGCCGCAGTTGCGCGCACAGGGCGACAGGGCGGTGGACAGCATCACGGTGGAATACAAGGACGTCCCCATCGGCCCCTTGCTGGCCGATGTGCAGCAGCGTTTTGGCCCGCCCGTGCTGCAAGAGCCGCACTCCGCTGCCCACATGCAGGACCTGCCCAACACCGTATGGCAGCGCGGCACCGAGGCCCTGGTACTGCTGCCACGCACCGAAACAGCGGCTGATCTGCATCTGATGGACGTGCGGCAGCTGGACGAGAGAAAGTGGTTTGACAGGCCATTTGGCAATGGCGATGGCGCTGGCGATCCATCCAGGCGGGAGCAGCGCATTCGCCAGTTGGCGGCCTGAGTGGTGATGTGCGTGATGGTGCGATGGGAGGCCCGGGATTGGCAATTTATCTATCAATTTGATAGCAATAGGCGCAATTCAGCAAAGCGCTGAAGACTGATTTATCTATATTCGGCAATTCACGGGCAGCTTTGCTGCGTAGCAACCGGGTTTTGATAAAATACTGTTGTTATTTACAGTGCTCTATGCAAACCATCGCCAAGCTCCGCATTCTGGCAGACGCTGCCAAGTACGACGCCAGCTGTGCATCCAGCGGCGTCAAGGGGCGCGACTCGCTGGGCGGCAAGGGCATGGGGTCGGCAGAGGGCATGGGCATCTGCCACAGCTACACGCCAGATGGCCGCTGCGTGTCGCTGCTCAAGATACTGCTCACCAACTTCTGCATCTACGACTGCCGCTACTGCATCAACCGCAAAAGCTCCAATGTGCAGCGGGCACGGTTCACGGCGGCCGAAGTGGTGGCGCTCACCCTGGATTTCTACCGCCGCAACTGCATCGAGGGGCTGTTTCTTTCCAGCGGCATCATCCAGTCATCCAACTACACCATGGAGCAGCTGGTGGAAGTAGCACGCAGCCTGCGAGAAGACCATGATTTTCGCGGCTACATCCACCTCAAGACCATTCCCGACGCAGACCCCCAATTGCTGGCGCTGGCCGGGCGCCATGCAGACCGCCTGAGCATCAATATCGAGTTGCCCACTTCGCAAGGCCTTCAGCAGCTCGCACCCGAAAAAAGCGCTTCCAGCATCGCATCGGCCATGGGCGATGTCGCCAAGCACATTGACGAAGCAAGGCAGGAGGGCCAGGCGCACGCCGCCCAAAAGCCCGTGTCGCTGCCCGGCGCGCAGCGTGTGCGCCGCGCCAGGCCTGCGCGCTACGCGCCGGGTGGGCAAAGCACGCAGATGATCGTGGGGGCCGATGACGCAAGCGATGCCGTCATACTGCGCACCAGCAGCGCGCTCTACACCGGCCACCGGCTGCGCCGCGTGTACTACTCGGCGTTCAGCCCCATACCGGATGCGTCAGCCGACCTGCCGCTACAGGCGCCGCCCCTGATCCGCGAGCACCGTCTGTACCAGGCGGATTGGCTGATGCGCTTTTATGGCTTTGCGCACGAAGAGATCATCGCCCCCGGCGCCACTGGCATGCTGGATCTGGAAATCGACCCCAAGCTGGCCTGGGCGCTGGCGCACCGCCAGCATTTCCCCATCAACCTGAACCGCGCGCCCAAGGAATGGCTGCTGCGCGTGCCCGGCCTGGGTGGACGCAGCGTGGAGCGCCTGCTGGCCGCGCGGAGCGTGCGCAGCCTGCGCCTGGCCGATCTGCAGCAACTGCATGTGGCCAGCGCCAAGGTGCTGGCCTTTGTGGAATTGGCCGATTACCACCCCCGCCCCGGAGCGCTGGAGAGCGCCCAATTGCGCGAACAGCTGATCGCGCAGATGGCGCAGGGCGCCGTGCAGCGCAGGCACAGCGGCATGCACCTGGCCGCTGCGGGCCAGATGGCGCTGTTCTGAGCATGCGGGCCGCGCCATATGGGGCAGAGAGTGGGCAGGCGCTGAGCGTGCTGCTGGACGCGCCCGATGATTTTGCGGGCTTTCGGCAAGCGGCGCGGGCATTGCTGGCCCTGGGCGCTGCACCTGACGGCGTTCACTGGCGGTGGAACGACACGCTGGCCACTCGTGCTGCAGAAGGCGACCTGTTTGCCGACGGCGAACTCTCTTCTGCGCGAGACCGGGTGCTGACACCTGATGCACTGGATCGCCTGGTGCCAGCCCCTGGTCGGCCCGTGCATATCCGCAAGGCACAACTGGCCGTGCTGCGCGATGCCTGCTGCCACCGCAACCCGGCGCGGTTTGCGCTGTGCTACCGCTGGCTGTGGCGCGTGCAGCGCATGCCCCAACTGGCAGGCGACGCGCTGGATGCCGACTGGCGCGATGTGGAGCGCCTGGCCCATGCCGTGGGGCGCGAAATCCACAAAATGCACGCATTTGTGCGCTTTCGGCCCGCGCAGGATGCGAGCGGCGAGCCGCTGCACGTGGCCTGGTTCGAGCCGGAGCACCACATCGTGCGCGCAGCCTCGGGCTTTTTCATGCGGCGCTTTACCAATATGCGCTGGGCCATTCTCAGCCCTGATTGCAGCGTGCTGTGGGATCTGCACGCCCTGCAATGGGCGCCCGGCGCCACGGCTGCCCAGGCGCCCGGGCCCGATGCGGGCGAGGCGCTCTGGCTTGCCTACTACCAATCCACTTTCAACCCCGCGCGCCTCAAGGAGCAGGCCATGCTGCGTGAAATGCCGCGCCGCTACTGGAAGAACCTGCCCGAAACCCAGGCGATCAGCGCCCTGGTTGCCACGGCCCGCAACCGCACGGGGCACATGCTGGCCGCGATGGGCGATGACCCAGGTGAAGGCGAGGCTGCTGGCGCTGGTGAAGATTCCTGATTTGATAGCGGATAGCGCTTATCAGCTGTGCGTCAGAAGTACTTCTTATACAGAATTCCGGGGCCAATCAGTGCAGGGCCACGTCTTCGCGCCGCACATGGTCATTGGCCGTGCCGGTGGGGCGGCTCGACCAGTAGCCCGCCAGGAGCGAGCCCGAAATGTTGTGCCACACCGAGAAAATGGCGCCCGGCAGCGCAGCCATGGGGCTGAAGAACTTGGCCCCCAGGCTGGCTGCCAGGCCGGAATTCTGCATGCCCACCTCGATGGCCAGCGTGCGGCACACCGATTTGTCAAAACCCAGCAGGCGCCCGCCCCAGTAGCCGCCCAGGTAACCGATCAGGTTGTGTGCAATCACCCCGGCAACCACCACGCCACCCACGGTGGCAATGCGGTCGCGGCTGAGTGCCACCACCGTCGAGAGCACCAGCAAAATGGCCACCATCGACACCAGCGGCAACAGACGCTCGACACGTTTGATCTGCGCATGCCAGAAATGGTTGAGCACCAGGCCCAGGCCAATGGGCAGCAGCACAATCTGCGCAATCTCCATGAGCAGCGCGCTCACCGGCACATCGATCGATGCCGAAATATAAAGGCGTGCGAGCAGGGGCGTAGCCACAATGCCCACCAGGGTAGAAAGCGCGCTGATGGTGACCGACAGCGCCACATCGCCCTTGGAGAGAAAAATCATCACATTGGATGAAGTGCCGCTTGCCACGCTGCCCACCAGCACCATCCCGGCCGTCAGTTCGGGCGGCATCTGCAAGGACTTGGCAATCAGCCACGCGGCCAGCGGCATGATGAGGTAGTGCAGAAACAGGCCCGCCGCAATCGGTGCGGGCCGCTGCAGCACGCGGGTGAAATCGCTCACCCGCAAGGTCACGCCCATGGCAAACATGATTAGCATCAACAATTGGGCGATATGGGGTTTGAAGCCCAGAAATGCCGACGGCGCTGCGTAGGCAACAACAGCCATCAAGGCGGCCCACACGGGGAAAAGACGGGTCAAAAAGGCAAGCACGAGAGTATCCAGACCAAAGGCAAAACACCCCGCGCCGCTGCACCGCCCGGCAGAGCAAGGCGTAACGCAGGGTGCGGAAATGCGGAATGTAGTGATGCGAAAGAGCAGTTCGCCGCAGTGCCTGGCCATGGGTGGCAGCCAAAGGGCGGGGGCGGCAATGAACGCAGGGCTACGGGTGGTAGCGGACGAGCTCTTTTGTGCTTTTGGCCAGCTGCATCGGGGCTGTCATCATAGGGTTGCGATTGAAACCGATTTCAGGCGCAGCACGGAGGCACCACAAACTGCTCGGATATTTGCGGTAGCAACAATCGACAAAAAATGATAGCAACCTGCGCATGCCGGGCGTTCGCTGGCACTCCAAAGTATATGGAGAATCACATTTTTCGCGGCTGAAGTGATAACAACGAATACAGAGCATCCGCGTCCCGCGCCTGGCTGTCCCGGGGCGGACAACGCAGCCTCCATTGCCATGAGGGCAGGGGGCCCCAGGGCGCATGCAACCCTACAATCCCAAGCTCTGCATCTGCGGCCCATGTGCCCCGCTGTGCAAGCGGGGCGGCTGCGGATACCAAAAACATGGAGACACAGGAAATCGTTATGAGTGAGCCAAGCTGGCTGCTGGATGGCATGCACAACGGGGATGTATTTTTTGCCTCGCCTGCGCAGCAGTTTCGTTCAACGGGGCTCGATGGCGCGGTGAGCGCCTTCACCGCCGCCTCGGCGGACACTGTGCAGCAACTGTTTGCGCGTGCCAAGGCGCAGGGCATTGCCGAACCGCTGCTGTTTGGCCTCGTGCCTTTTGACAGCGCACGCCCCGGCAGCTTCACCATACCGCGCTCGGTGCAGCAATCCGCGACCCCTGATCGCGCTGGCCTCGCTGCCATCGCAGGCCGCAGGGCGCGCCCGGCGGTCACCAGCCGCCAGCCCGTGCCAGCGCCTGAAGCTTATGGCGACATGGTGCGCGCCGCCCTCCAACTGTATGCAGAAGGCGGTGTCAGCAAGATCGTGCTCTCGCGCGCCATGGACGTGGAGCTGGACGCCCCCATCGCCTATGACACCGTGCTGGCCGATCTGCTGCGGCGCAATGCGCACGGCTATACCTTCGCCATACCCTGCTGGGAAGAAGGCAGCCACACCGAGCCAGCCGCCGTCATGCTGGGTGCGAGCCCCGAGCTGCTGGTACGCCGCGAAGGCGCGCGCGTCTTCATCAACCCGCTGGCGGGCTCCATTCCGCGCCATGCCGATCCAAAAGAAGACCAGGCCCGCAAAGACGGTTTGGCGATTTCGGAAAAAGACCTGCGCGAGCACTCCTACGTGGTGAACGACATCGTGCGCATCCTGCGCGAACACTGCAGCACGCTGGAGGTGCCCGACGGCCCCTCGGTGATCGGCACCGATGCGCTGTGGCACCTGTCCACCTTTATTACCGGCGAGCTCAAAGACCCGGCGATGACCGCGCTCGACCTGGCTTGCCAACTGCACCCGACGCCCGCAATCTGCGGCTTTCCCACCGCACCGGCCTTTGGCCACATCCAGGCGCTGGAGCCGTTTGACCGCGAATACTTTGCCGGCTTGGTGGGCTGGCAGCGCGAGTGCGGCGATGGCGAATGGGCGTTGACCCTGCGCTGCGCGCGCTACGACGGCCACCGTACCCTGCGCCTGTATGCTGGCGCAGGCACGGTTGCCGGGTCTGACCCCGACAGCGAAATCCGCGAAACCGAAACCAAGATGGCTACTTTCATGCGAGCGATTGCATAAAAGAGCGTTTCAGCTTATTCATCTACCCGTTGCTATCTGGCAACCACATAAACGGCATCCAAGGACGCCGTTTTTATTTTTTTCCTGAATTGGTATCACTTGATCAAAAAGAATCTCAAAGAGCCAAACCCGAAATCACTATGAGAAAGGGCCATTTGCCATTCATATGGTATTGGCATATTGCTGCCGATCAATTGTTTGTGATGGAGTAGCTTTTCTAAGATTTTTCGCAATTGATTTTTGATTTTTGGTTGTCTCTCCCTATTATCGAGCCCCGGCCTTGTTGCATAAATCGGTTTGGGACTGAGTCTCCCCAAACCCCAGACGTAGTTATGCCACGGCCACCGTTTGGGGCGTGCCCAGCTCGGTG
>NZ_JBNDIT010000035.1:0-13638 GCF_050434545.1 Comamonas sp. 4034
CGAGCTGGGCACGCCCCAAACGGTGGCCGTGGCATAACTACGTCTGGGGTTTGGGGAGACTCAGTCCCAAACCGATTTATGCAACAAGGCCCCTGGGCGCATTCAATGACGCGTGAGGCATCGAACCGGGTCTGCTGGCTCCTTTCGAAGTTCATTGGTGAGAGATAGCCCAGGCCGCTGTGCCGGCGCCTGGGGTTGTACCAACCCTCAATCCAGGTGAAGACGGCCATGCGGGCTTGGGCCTTGCTCTGGAAGCTATTGCGCTCGATGAGTTCAGCCTCCAGACTGGCGAAGAAGCTTTCGGCCATCGCGTTGTCGTAGCGTCACCATCGAGGGTCGAACACCCATCTGGCGGCAACGCTCGCCGAAGGCCACGCTGGTGTACTGACTGCCCTGGTCGCTGTGATGGATGACTGCATCGGGCTTGCGTTGGGCCAGCGCCATGTTCAGCACCGAGAGCACCAGGTCGGTGATCATGCGCTCTCCCATGGACCAGCCCACCACGCGGCGACTCCAGACATCGATGACTACCGCCAGGTACAGGAAGCCCACCCACGTCGGCACATAGGTCATGTCGGCCACCCACAACTGATTCGGGCCACTGGCTTCGAAGCGTCGATTGACCAAGTCCTTGGCGGGTGTTTGGCGCTTGTCGCGGCGCGTGATCACCGTGAAGCCTCGCCGACGGCTGATGCCGCGGACGCCAGCTTCACGCATGAGGCGAGCGACCCGCTGGCGGCTGATGCGCACACCTTGCTCGTTGAGCTCGGCGCGCACCCTTGGCATGCCATAGGACTCGTAAGAGTCCTGGTGAATCTGACGGATGCGTTCGGTCATCACCGCATTGGCGATGCTGCGTTGCGAGGGGGAGCGTTCGCGCCAGGCATAGAACCCGCTGGCAGACACCTTGAGAACCCGACACATCGTGCGCACTGGGAAGTTGGCCTGGTTCGCCATCACGAGTCCGAAGACTTCGTGGACGTCGCATCGCTGCGACCGGCAAACCAGGCCGTAGCCTTTGCCAAGATGTCGCGCTCCATCTGAACCTGGCGCAGTTGCCGGCGCAGTCGCACCAGCTCTTCTCGCTCGGCGCTGCTCAGGCCTTCCTTGCCAGGCAGTGGCTTGCCACTGTCGATGGCCGCTTGGCCCACCCAATTGGTAATGGATTGCGCTGTGACGTTGAACTCACACGACAGCTCCGTCGGCGTTCGTCCGGCGCGCACGAGCTCGACCATTTGCTGGCGGAACTCCGCCGGATACGGCGGTCTGGACTTGGACATCTTCGACTCCTTGAACACAAAGCTTGATGTGTCCACGGAACCGGGTCAACTCCACAACTGACAGCCAGATTGCTTGTTTGGCGCAACTCCTCTTATGCCAAAAACCGCGTTTTGGGAATCAGTTGTAGCCGCTTTTGCGTGGCAACGTAGCCAAAGTAGCCAGTAGCCCAGGGGGTTCGCCACACAAAACCTCCTAGTCCCTGCTTGCTTGTGCCCTTGCTCAAACACCGCAAAAAGTCGCGCAGGGTCAATGACTTATCGAATGCGCTCTCTCAGCGATAAGAAAAAACAAGCAAATTACGTAATCGACTGGAATTTGGAGCCCCAGCAGCATGAGGCCTTGTTCAATTTATCGAGAAAGGTTTCTGATGCACTCCCCCAATCGCACCGAGTTTGCGCCCAATGCGGCGTGCCGCTTGAAGGACGTCATGCGCCTCACGGGCCTGAGCCGCTCCACCATTTACGGTCGTCTCAACAAGACGAGCTCGCAGTACGACCCGACCTTCCCCAAGCCCTTTCCTCTTTATGGCGGCACACAACTCCGTGGCGCCAAGGGCTGGCGTCTGCATGACATCGACGCCTGGCTGAATGCCCAGTCGGCAAAGCAGTAAGGGCTGGCGATGTTCAATAACTCACCTCCCGTCACGGACAACTACCCCGCGCATCACCTGCCACCACTCATTTTGGACGCCGTGAACGATGTGCGGCGCCTGACCCAAGCCTCTACTCCCTTGATCGCAGCCTCTGCGCTTTGCGCCATGGCAACGGCATGCCAGGGCTTGGCTGATGTGAAACGTCCCGGCCTTTCAGGGCGCACGCCTCTCTCCCTTTATTTCCTCACTCTCGCCGACTCGGGTGAGCGCAAGACTGCTGCGGACGGATTCTTTTTCGAGCCCATCCGGCGCTTGGAAAAAACCATGCGGCAACAGTATGCCGAGGGTTATGCCAATTTCGAGTCAGATAAAAAAATCTGGCTCGCAAAAATCCGAGGCTTGGAACGACGACTCGAGAAAGAGTCCAAGGCCGGCCGTGACTCCACAGCAACAGAAGGAGAATTGGGCCAGCTCATGCAAGCTGCCCCCCTGCTCCCCGCCCGTATGCGCTTCATGTTGTCCGACGTCACCCAGGCGGCACTGTACTCGGAGCTGAGCCTCAACCCCTGCACGGCAGTTCTCCATTCGAACGAAGCGGCTGATTTGATCAAAGGCCGCACCATGAGCAACCTTCCCGTGTTCAACCGAGCCTGGGACGGCCAAACACTCGACATGGACCGCAAGGATCCGGCTGACAGCCAATGGGTCGAAGGCGCGCGCTTGAGCTCGGGCCTTGCTGTGCAGCCCCATGTGTTGGAATTCCTCTGCGGCAAGGGCGGCAACTACGCACGCGAGGTCGGCTATCTTGCTCGCACCCTCGTTGCCTTCCCAAAATCCACGGCAGGTCAGCGGTTTGTCGACGGGAGTGACAACAGCGATTCGCTGCCATCGGGCATTTTGACTTTCCAATCCCAAGTTCACCGACTTCTTCTGAAAGCCGTTGAGCGCCATCGCGATGGCGAGGCCCGGCGTGTTCTGACTTTTGAGCCACAGGCAGCGCACTGCTGGGTGGCTTTCTTCAACCACATCGAGTCCCAGCTCGCTCCGCATTTTGGTCGCCTGTCCCCCATCAAGGACTTCGCCGCCAAAGCGGCGGAACACGCAGCGCGCATGGCCGCCATTTTCGAAATGGCACAAGGCGATGCACAAACCATTTCGGAAGACTCCGTGCAGCGTGCCCTTGCCATCATCGAATGGTACTTGTGGGAGTTTGATCGCCTGTTTGCGAAGTCCCCCGAGGAAAAGAGCATCGAAAAACATGCCGAGAAGATTCTGGTATGGATGCGTAGCAAGAGCCCTCTCACCGGATTCGGCGCCCGGAGAACCTTCACCCGTCGTGAAATCCAACAATCAGGCCCTCGCCCTCGTGACCCCGAATCCGTCAGCTTGGTATTGCAGTACCTTTTGACTCAGGGACATATCCAGTTAGTTTTCGGCAGCGATAAAGAATTTCAATTGAGCAACACCAACCATTCATCGTCTAACTTGGAAAGCGTAAATTACTCCAAGGAATTTACCGAGAACCGAGGCCTCCTTAGCTCTGACACTACTGCCATCGTCAAACACTCTCCTATTTAGCGATCTAACTTATTCAAGCAATTTATAAAATCAACACAACTAAACCAACAGAAAACCGGTCATTAATCACTCCATTTAATAAAAACCAAACAGGGAGTGTATATTATTGACATTAATGTATTTAAAGATATATTAATCAACAGTCAGCATAGACATCTATCGATATATATTCCCCTTAGAGTGATAAAGCACTTTTCAGTAACCCAATAACTACACATCAAAGAAAATCATCTCAAACAACATAAGCCCCAACACTATTCAGAATAATCCAAATGCAAGACTCGCATACTCATCTTTCAGCACTCACTCAGGTGAGAAATCGCATGAAAGGGATTTACCATGAAATGAAGAGCACAAAGTGGAAAAAGGCTCTCGCCAAGAAGAGCCTTCAAAAGCAACTTGCTCAAGTGTGTGGCTTGATGTCGCCTTATGCCTACGCACCAGTCTTGCGCAAACTGATCGAGAGCAAGGATCCTTGGCTTTGGCTGGCAGGCCATTGTTTTATTGGCATTGACCCTTCTAACCACGAAGGGCAATTCAATGCAATGTGTAATGATGATCAACACCCAGACAACTACATTGATCAGGCTCAGTTTCTTGAGACTCTGGATCAATTGTTGAAATCATCTGATTTTCAGAAGATCTATAAAAACTCTGTTCGCCAGGAACAACAACTGGCGCATTCTCTTTTCGAGTACATCAAAGACTTGAACAAGATTTACTCCAAACTAATGGTCATTCGAATCGACTTCTCCTACGGTGAAATCTATACCGCTGACTGGGAGCCAGAACGCAGGTTGTTGAATGATTGGGATTTATTTCACGCGTATACAGCCAATGGTTTTAAGGAAAGCTTCATTGGCTACGCAGCCAAGTTTGAGTATGGTGCTGACAAAGGCATCCATATTCACGCGCTTCTGTTCTTTGATGGCTCTGCAGTTCGCCAGGATGTGACCATAGCCAAGCATTTGGGTGAACACTGGAAGAACATCATCACCCAGGGAGCGGGAATCTACTTCAATGCGAACACGCTGGAGTACAAAGCGCGTATGAAGCACTGTGCAGTGGGTGTTTTCAAGAGGAATGATCTGGATTTCCTGGTAGGAGCCAAGGAGATCGCCAAGTATTTCGCGAAGAAGGATCCCATCGTGCGGCTGGCAGTGCCTGGATTGACGCAGACATTGCGCAGGTCGTCGCTCACACTTCAGCAGAAGGCAATGCTGGAGAAGCGGCTTGCTCATGAGGAGCGAGATGCTATGACGTCGTCTGGGTAGACAATATCTGTTCTACGGATACTTGGGTTCGATCAATGCTGGCTTTGCAGCGGGAGCTGTCGGTGACAGCCGCTGACCGGACTCAGGCTGCTTGACACCAAGCAGTCGTTGGGTCCGGCGACAGGCGCTAGCTCGAATGGCGGTTTTATGAGGTATTGCAGCCATGGGCCTTTCACGATGTCGGGACATCCATCAGCCCAGGACTTCAACAAACGGCCTCTTGTCAAGGATCGCGGCACGGACCTTGTCTCTTAGTAGCTTGACTAGATCGCGCTCGTTCATGAGCAGCATCACGATCTCGCGCAGCGTGCATAGCGCCATAGTCCTTGCCGTCGAGTGGGTGACGCACTCTGCGATTGCCGATGCTGCGAAGTCGGAATTCGAGATGAAGATGCCGCGCACACCATCGCGGGCAAACAGCCGCATCATGTGCGAGCCAAGCTCGGGCACACCAACCGGGTCCTTCAGCCACTTCATCTCGACAAGGTAGATGTGGCCCTCGAACTCAACAACACCATCGATCTGCTCGACCACGACCGAACCAGTTGGGTCCTGCCGCTTGAAGTCTTCCCGCACCAGGATGCCGTGCGCGCGGAAGAGATCGTTCAGCACGCCTTCCAGCAGCTTGCCGCGCTTCTGTGGCTCACTGTCCATGCCGAACAGTGTGTTCAGTCGGTCGCGCACATCCTCGATCTTGCGGCGTTTCTCGGCTGCAGCTTCACGTTCCGCGCGAGCCTTAGCTGCGACCTCGGCCTGCGCAGCTTCGCGCTGCTGGTTCATGCGGGTGAATGAATCTCGGTGATTCACGATGCGCGCGAGGTCCCCGACGTTGGCCTTCGCCTTGTGCACGTCGTTCTCCCAGCACATCGAGAAGTTCTCGAACTCGACTACACGCTTGATCACCTCGCGACGCGGACCAAGACCAACGTCACCGCGCTTGTTCAACTTTTCCAGCACGTTGCGCACGATGGCAAACTTGCTCACGGAGTTGCGATCCGTCCGCACCTTGGCTGCCATTTCAGCAAGATCGTCGCCAGGGACACCGGCCCCGCGCAAGAACAGGATCACATCGTCCTTGCCCTTGCAAAGCAGTGGGACCGTATCAACCAGCAGGTTGAAAACGTCAGGTGGGTAGTGGAAGCGGTCGTCGTTCATACCGCAATTGTGCCAACATGTGGTCTAGACGTTAACGCGCTCCACAAGGCAACCGATCTCTGAATCGACACAGCCTCTCTATGGCCTGCTGCTTTGCTATGAGGCACCGCTTGACCGCTTCTGGTGGGCATTGAAAATACGGTGCAGCCCCTGGCAGCTGACCAGGTGATCTGAGCTAACCCTTGCGCTTGGCGGGCAGCTTCCTGGCACAGTGGCAGACTGGCCATCTCGGCCATCAAGCGACATTCGAAAGATTCAACGGCTGACATTCCTGTCTGTCCGACCTTGAGCTCTCAACAAGCTATGAACTCGCGTTATGGTTCTGTTGATCGAAGCTCTGTCGAGCTTCTCGGAATTGATCTGCGTTTTCAACGATCCAGGTCCACAGTGGGACCATGCGCAGCAGCCATTCCATGCCAGTGTCGGACAACTCATACTCGACTCTGGGGGGAACCTCATCAAAGTCGTGCCGGAGCACAAAGCCGTCACGCTCCAGCTGTCGTAACGTGCGCGTGAGCATGCGCTGTGTGACTCCGTGCATGCGCCTACCGATGTCTGCATGTCGAAGCCGGCCATACACGCCAAGGGTGTGAACGACGCCGAGAGACCAGCGACTTCCCGCGTGCGCGAGCACCTCACGCCGCAGCCCGTCGTCGTCATCTCTCAGACCATCACACACCGTCTGGGAATACTGAAGAAGTTCTTCCTGATTCAACTTGTTGGCTCCCGGTATCACGTGTGTACCTTCTTACATATTTTTTGATGCATCGCTAGACTGTCCAACTTCTTTAGTAGGCTATACGATGAATCAAGCAAATCCGAACTTTACGTCTCAGAACATTCTCGTGCTCGGCGCGGGAGAACTTGGCCTCCCGGTACTCCGTAATCTTGCACGCAAAGCCAAAGACGTTGATGGTTCCAAGATCAGTGTGCTTCTGCGCGCCAGTGCCGTGGAATCCTCCGAGCCCGCCAAGCAGCGGGATATTGCGGAGATTCGAAGCCTCAGCATCGAGATCGTCCTGGGCGATTTGGTGAAAAGCTCCATTGATGAGCTTGCCGTGGTTTTCGCACGCTACGACACGGTGATTGGCTGCGCGGGTTATGCCGCCGGCATCAACACGCCGATGAAGCTGGCGCGGGCAGCGTTGCAGTCAGGCATTCCCCGGTACTTCCCCTGGCAGTTCGGTGTCGATTTCGACGTGATCGGCCGCGGCGGCCCGCAGGACATTTTCGACGCACAGATCGACGTGCGCGAACTGCTGCGGAGCCAGGACCAGACGGAGTGGGTCATCATCTCCACCGGCATGTTCATGAGCTACCTGTTTGAGCCTGAGTTCGGTGTCGTTGACTTGCAGAACGATGCGGTCCACGCTCTGGGCAGCTTTGACACCGCCGTGACGTTGACCACTCCCGACGATATCGGCGCGCTCACAGCTGAAGTGGTGTTTGCGCAACCGCGCATCCGCAACGAGATTGTGTATCTGGCCGGCGACACTGTGACGTACGGCGAGGTTGCGGACAAGCTGGAAGCGGGCCTTGGTCGATCTTTCACCCGGTCGGTATGGACCGAGCAGTATCTACTGGATGAGTTGGCGCGCGACCCGCAAAACATGATGAGCAAGTACCGTGCGGCCTTTGCACAGGGGCGTGGCATGTCGTGGAACAAGAGCGGCACGTTCAACCAACGCCGCGCAATTCCGGTGACGGACGTGTTGTCGTGGATTCATGCAAACCTAGCATCTCGCCGCGACGAATGATGGGGTTTGAGGCGAGCGCTTCTGGCTTCATAGTTGGCTCCAGAATCAGTCCGCGATCTACGGCCATTGCGCCAAAGCCGACACCGGCAAGCTGAAGCTGAGCGACAGCTCCGGGTCGATAGTGACAGTCGGCAACCCGCTAACCGATTGAGTATAGTTGGCCGAGTTGTGTGACATGGCGGTGAGCTCTAAGCCATTGGAGTTGAGATATCGCGTCTGTATGCAACTGTGATTTCGAAAAGCCAGCTTAGTCTGGTTGGCTATGGGAGGGACTATGGAACTGGAAACAGGTTTAAAAATTCTCGGCGTCATAGCGCCTGGCCTATTTGCTCTTTGGCGTTGGGCGTGGTCAGAGAATCATGTGAAGCAAAATCGATTGCGCGATGAATACAAATTTGCCAAGGAGTTTTTTTCTGAACTTGTTGACGGTAAAGGGATGCATGAGTTTCAGAAGGCCAAGGGGTACCAAGCACTTGCTGGAGTGCGCTGGATCAGTGCGGCAGAAGGGGACTATCTGCTTTCCCTGAAGGATTCTCCCAAGGCGCTCGAACGGTATGTGCTTGGGATTGAGTGTCTGGAATTCAAGGCTAAGACATGTGTGTCCCGTATTCGACTCAAGCCAAGGTTCAGGCGCCGATACTCACGTATGTGGCGCAAGTGGCTCTACGCTGGTTCATATTGTGGCTTAGCACTACTGGCTGTGCTTCCTTTGTTTTTTGGGAGTCAGCTTATCAAGCATCCCTCTCAATGGTTGATCGCCACCGTCCTTTGTCTTGTTGTGTTTGGCCCGCCAGCAGGACTGGCGTTACGAGCTCTAGCAAAAATCACTGCCGCAGAGCGCGTGGTGCACGGTCAAAGAAGAACCACTGTTTGAACTCGCCGGGGCGATTCAAGAATCATCCCGCGCACCAGGGCTAACATAGCGACTGGACAGTGTTCGGAACTGCAGGGGCAAGATCAGGTGCGGTAAATGTGTGGTCAGAATCCTAACTTTCTACGGTTGCACGCAAGAGACGCCCTTTAACGGAGAGCCCTGATTTCATGCCTTCCCTGGAATGTAGCTTGCTGCAGGGCTCATACTTTGGGATACGACGTCCGCATTGCGGTTGGTTGATGAATGTCTCATGTGGGTCGAAAGCACCACTTCACTGCTCTTGAAAGCGGTCCTTGGCCTGTGTCAGCCTGCAGCGGCGGCTTTAAGGTGTAGTGCAGACCTACAAAAACGCCCCGCTGCTATGACTGCTCTGGGCGCCACCAGTCATCGAACTTTTTGAGTTGACAGACTGCAACCAGCCGAGACTGTGTGAGAACGTGGAATGCAGGAGGGTATGAGCGATGCCGACCACTTTGCCTGCAAGTAGCCACGTGACCGTTATGTGCCGGTAGTGCGCTGCATCCAGCGCATTTTGCAGATGTATAGAGACAGTCCATGCAGCGCGATTTCGGCGTATTGAAGGCGCTTACGCACCCATAGCGTTCAGCGCCTTGATCATCGGCACGATGCCTAAAATGTTCATCACCCGCTTCAAGTTGTAGGCCAGAACATGCAGGCTCATTTCGGTTCCCACGTTGACAAGCCGTCGCGTCAGGAAGTGCGTTGAGCCCATCCAGTGCTTGAGGGTCCCGAAGACGTGCTCGATGGTTCGCCTGCGCACTTTCATGGCATCGGGTTCCCGCTCAAGCCGCTGCTGCACCGCGTCCATCACGGCCTCGTGCTCCCAGCGCCTGATGCGGCGGAACTCGCTCTTCGTGCACTGATGCTTCATTGCACAGCGAGGGCAAGCACTAGACCAGTAGATGTGTATCTGTAGACCCCTCTCATCGGTAGTGAAGCGATGGATGGCCCGCTGACCCGCTGGGCATTGGTATTCGTCATCTCGGGCGATGTAGATGAAGTCGGTCTTGTCGAAGCGACCCTCAGCTTTGGCGTTGGAGGTCATGGGCTTGGGCACGTAGGCCGCGATCCCCTCGTCTTCGCAGGCCTTGAGCTCGACACCGTTGTAGTAGCCCCGGTCTGCGAGAGCCTGTAGCTCGGTAGCCCCCATGGCTTCGCGCGAAACCAACGCCATCTTGCTCAGTTGCGACCGATCACTGCTGTCGTTGGTTACTGAATCGCCCCGGGTTTCCTAGACACCTCAGAGCCTCAAATGGACTGCCCCTGGTCAGGTAGACGAACTCAGCCTATCTTTTGAGCATAGGAGGTCGTCATGAGTGCACAGAGATTTACGCCAGAATTCAAGGAAGAGGCTGTCAAGCAAGTGACCGAGCGCGGTTACTCGGTTTCCGAGGTCGCAGCCCGGTTGGGGGTATCGACACACAGCTTGTACAAGTGGGTGAAGGCCGCCTCTCCCGGTCAATCTGAGCAGCATTCCCAAGAGCTGCTGCAAGCCAAGAGCGAGATCCTGCGTTTGCGAAGCCAGATGCGTCGTATCGAGGAGGAGCGAGATATATTAAAAAAAGCCGTGCGGTACTTGGCCAGGGAGCCCGAATGAAGTACCGCTTCGTCAACGAGCATCGCGAGCAGCACGCCATCAGCTTGATGTGCCAGTTGCTGTGCATTGCTCGTGCAGGGTTCTACGCGTGGCTCCATGAGCCCGTCTCAGTTCGAGAAACAGAGGATCAACGACTGCTTGAGTTGATTCGCTACTCCTACACGGCCAGTCATGGCGTGTATGGTGCCCGCCGAGTATTCGCAGATCTTCGGGAGGCTGGCGAGTTGTGCGGCAAGCATCGGGTGGCCCGTATCATGCGTGAACACAAGATCAAGGCAGTGCGTGGCTACAAAACCCCACGCAAGATTGCAGGGCGCCCCTCAATCATCGCGCCCAATCATCTGCAGCGGCAGTTCACCGTGGACGCCCCAGACAAGGCCTGGGTCACTGACATCACCTATATCCGCACTTGGCAAGGTTGGCTGTATCTGGCGGCCGTGGTGGACCTGTACTCGCGCAAAGTGGTGGGATGGTCCATGAAGGCAACCCTCAGTCGTGAACTCGTGCTTGACGCGTTGCTGGCGGCAGTCTGGAGACGCAAGCCGGCATCGCAAGTATTGCTACATTCCGATCAGGGAAGCCAATACGGCAGCGATGACTTCAAGAGATTCTGCAAAGCACATGGACTGCTGCCAAGCATGAGCCGCAGGGGCAATTGTTGGGACAATGCCGTCATGGAATCGTTCTTCAGCAGTCTGAAGAAAGAGCGTATCCGCAAACGTATCTACAAGACTCGGGACATGGCCCGGGCCGATGTGTTCGACTACATTGAGGTCTTCTACAACCGGTCACGCCGCCACAGTCATCTGGGCGGTGTCAGTCCCGAGGCGTTTGAGCGCGCCCGGGCGTGAGGTTGCGATTTGTCTACCTGACCAGGGGCAGTCCAAAATCTGAGGCCCAATAGGAGGTGCCATGACGAACAAGCAGCCATACCCCGAAGAATTCAAGATTGAAGCGGTCAAGCAGATCACGGAGCGAGGCCACCGCGTGGCCGATGTATCCGCACGGATCGGCGTGAGCCAGCACAGCCTGTACAAGTGGATCAAGCTTTATGCAGTGCCCGCACCTGAGCGGCAGGCGCAGGCATCTCAAACCGAGGAGTTGCGGCGACTAAAGGCCGAACTTAAACGAGTGACCGAGGAGCGCGACATCCTAAAAAAAGCCGCCGCGTACTTTGCCAGGCAGTCCGGGTGAGGTACGCATTTATCGAGCGCCATGAGCAGGAGCACAGCGTGCGGCGCATGTGCAAGGTAATGCAACTGCACCCCAGTGGCTACTATGCATGGAAGGCAACACCACAGAGTCTGCGGGCTAAGGACGACCAAAGGCTGCTGGGCTTGCTCAAGCAGGCATGGCTCGAGAGCGGTGGTGTCTATGGCTACCGCAAGCTGACATTGGATATGCGCGACCTTGGAGAGCGTTGCGGCAAGCATCGCGTGGCACGGTTGCTCAAACTGGAAGGCTTGCGTTCGCAGACGGGCTATGGCCGAAGGCCAGGAGTGCGTGGTGGAAAGCCGGCCTTGGTTGCCCCCAATCACTTGCAGCGCCAATTTAAGGTAGCCCAACCCAATCAGTCCTGGGTCACAGACATCACCTTGTATCTTGGTGCTGTGGCGAATAGCTTTCGCCGCTCGAGGCGGGGACAGCACGGACATTACGTGAGGCCCCGAGCCTGGGATGTAGATGTAGCGCCCCGCCTCACCTTCGCGCCAATTTGAGATCGGACGGTAGCAAAGGCCTCGCCGAGTGCGATGAGCCTGCATTGACAAGGTAGATCGGCCTGAAGGGCATGGCGCGCTAGAACTCATGGAGAGCCGACATGCTTCATTTTGGAATTGACGTATCTCGCGACAAACTGGACTGCGCGGTGGTCGACGCGCACGGTCAGCGCGTCAAACGTGCTCGCACCTTCACAAACGATGTCCAAGGCGTCATCGAGCTCATCGACTGGGCACGCACAGTTGCCGTCGAGCAGCCGCGCCACTTCGTCTTGGAAGCGACTGCGGCATATCACGAGTTCGCAGCGACGCGGCTTCACTGCGCCGGTCTGGTCGTCTCGGTTGTAAACCCGGCGCAGGTTCGTGCGCTGGCCAGGGGGCTGGGAATGCTCAGCAAGACCGATCTCATGGATGCATTGCTCTTGGCGCAGTACGCCAAGCTTGCTCGGCCCAGGCAGTGGCGCCCCACGATGCCTCAGTTGCAAGAATTCAGTGCGATGCTGATGCGGCTCGATTGCCTTGAAGCCGATCTTCGGCGCGAGCAGAATCGGCGCGAGCAGGCCGCAGTGCGGGGTTCGTCTGATTGCGTGCTGGTTTCCATCGACGCTTGCATCGATTTTCTGCGCGTGCAGTGCAAGGCGATGCGCAAGACCATCGACTCACACATTGCTGCCAACGAATCGCTGGGTCAGCGCATTATGCGGCTGCGCACGATTCCCGCCGTCGGCGAGAAGACAGCGAAGCGCATGGCCGCCATCTTGAGCACCAACAGTTTCACCAGCGCCAAGGAAGCGGCCGCGTTCCTTGGACTCATTCCAGTCAAGTGCGAGTCGGGCAGCAGCATCAGAGGGCGCTCTCGTCTGTCCAAGGCTGGTAATCCAAGGGTACGCGCGTCTCTGTATATGGCCGCTGTGGTCGCAAAGAAGATCAACCCCGACATCAAGGCCTTGTACGACAGGCTTTGCGCGCAAGGCAAGACCAAGATGTCGGCGCTCGGCGCGTGCATGCGCAAACTCGTGCACCTTTGCTACGGGGTCCTCAAGTCCGAACACGACTACGTGCCGCCGGAGGCCAGATCCACTTGACATTCAAGACGGTATCTACATCCGAACCCACGAAGGCTGGCTGTACCTGGCAGTTGTGGTCGATCTGTTCTCACGTCAGGTGGTGGGTTGGTCCATGGGCAGTCGTATCGATACGGCTCTGGTGCTGGATGCTCTGCTGATGGCATTGTGGCGACGTAAGCCAAATGCATCGGTCCGGGTCCATTCCGATCAAGGCTGCCAGTTCACAGGCCACGAATGGCAGGCCTTCCTGCGGGACCATAACCTAGTCAGCAGCATGAGTCGACGCGGCAACTGCCATGACAATGCTGTGGCGGAGAGCTTCTTCCAACTGCTCAAACGCGAACGCATCCGACGTCGTATCTATACGACCCGCAGCGATGCGCGAGCGGATATATTTAACTACATCGAGATGTTCTACAACTCGCAGCGCCGTCATTCGTCGGCCGCAGGGCTATCGCCCATCGAGTTTGAACAGCGCCATTCCCAACGGCTCAAGAGTGTCTAGCCAAGTCGGGGCGATTCATACCGTGATACAGCTTTCTAGGCAATCCTGCCATACGCAATTGCTGCTGCATCTCCTCGGATTTAGCTCTGAGGTTGGCTAAACGAGCCATGCTCTTCCAGCTAGACGCATAGCATCAAGCCCGTCACTTGAGCAATGCTGCCAGAATTGCCAGAGATTCATTCAGTTCTTCCCAACTGGCGCCGCCCAGGCAGATTCGCA
>NZ_JBNDIT010000036.1:0-13175 GCF_050434545.1 Comamonas sp. 4034
CTGGGGTAGCCCAGCGCCCTCATGGTGGCCGCGATGCATCGGTCATGGGTGAGGTAGTGCTCGATGGCTGCGGCCTTCTGCGCCTGCGAGAACTTCGGTTCACGGCCTGCGTAGCCAGCGGACAAGTCGAGCTTGAGCTGGTACTCGTTGTACCAACCCTTCAAAGAATTCTTCGTCGGATAGCCCAGCTGCCGGATGGTGGGCCTGACGCGCTTGCCCAGCTTGATATAGAGCTCAACGGCTCGGATTCGATCTTCGTAAGAATACATGAACTACCTCCTGGTAGTCCAAGTTTTCGTCCGCATCCCCACTGGGTCATTTCTGCGTGGAAATCAACAGCAACATGCGACTTGAGAAAAGAAAAAGGATGAACCTGGCACTGTCCGGGTTCATCCTTTTGGATTCTCTTTTTTCTTTTGCGGCAATGGCAATGCTCGTGCTACCGGTGCGTCTCCGGCGGCTTGATCAATGTCCAGGCATTCACATCCAGCGCTTGCGCAATGCGCTCGATATTGGCCAGTGACACGTTCCAGCGGGACCGTTCCACAGCTGACACGTAAGTCCTGTCCAATTCGCATTCGAGCGCCAGTCGCTCCTGCGACCAGCCTTTCTCGACACGTTTGAGGCGCACCCAGTACGCAAACACATCGCGCAGGTTGTCGGGATCAGGAAGATGAGCGGGAGGAGTGGGTTTGGCAGACACCCTCCAAGCATCTGTTTCTGATACATTTACATCTACGGAGTTTGCTTCACATGTTGGTGCAAGAAGAAACCCAAACTGGCATCAGCCCGGCATCTCCCCCGTACCAAATACCAAGAAAAGGAGTGCGCGCATGCGCTTGGAGCGTCTGTTGCCTTGGGTGTTGATGCCCAATATCGCCATGGCAGGCGGGGGAGGGGGAGGCATCGTCCTGGGCCTGATCATCTTTCTGCCCATTCTGGTGTGGGGCTTTATCAAGCTCTGGAAGTTCTGGTTCCAGATGATCTTTGGAGGCCTGGGTCGTGCGCAGCCGCAGCAAGGCGTCTCACACCCCATCGCCCAGCCCATGGCGCAAGCCACCAAGGACTGCCCCTATTGCGCAGAAACCATCCTGGCCAAGGCTAAGAAGTGCAAGCACTGCGGCTCTGATTTGAGTTGATCATGAGTAGAGGGGAATCGATCTGATGGGACGATCGGCAACAGCCTTTGGCTTTCCATCTGTGAGTTGCCGGATCCCAGCTTCATTGCCAGCCTCGTCACTGGCGTACTTCCACTGAACCATCCCTGATAAGCCGCTGAATAGATGCACTGCTTGCTCCAGCCTTGGCCTTGGTGCGTTCTGATTCGATGAGTTTGCTTCACTTTTAGGGCTGTAGAGGCCAGACCGCCGCTGGTTATGTCCTTCTACGGGGCCACTGATAACGACAAGAGGAAGAGTCACATCATGCAAGAGAAATACAACGTTGTCCTGAGCGGACGACACCCTGCATCAGATGCGCACCAGGTGGCGCAAAAGCTTGCGACCCTGTTCAAGTGCACGCCCGAGCAGGCCGGGCGCTTGCTGTCGCAAGCATCCTGTGTGGTCAAGAAGGATGTGACGGCGGATGTTGCTGACAAATACAAACGGGCCATTGAGAGCACGGGCGCCCAATGCATCATCCAGTTGGTCCCTCAGGACGCGCCGTTGGACTTTGATGTGGTGCCTGCTATCGCGGCTGCTCCCGTTCCGGCATCCTCATCGCTGCCCGTTTCTGCTGGCGGAGTTGAAGTGCCGGTTCCTTCCGGAGTTGCTGCTGACGCCATTCAGGCGCCCGTAGCGGTATCCACTCCTGCGTCTGCTCCTATTGCACCTCCAGCTGTCACCCCTGCGCCGGCAATGCAACCGCGATCTGCTCCAGCTTCATCGTTGTCCCGCCAGGAGGCCATCCAGATCTTTGTTGGCAAGAACCATGGTTACTTCGAGCGCAAATGGAAGGAGGCGGCGCAGCGCAAGCACCAGCTGTCCTGGAACTGGGCTGCCTTTCTGGTGGGCTTTGGCTGGATGGGGTACCGCAAGATGTATCTCTATTCCTGGATCTTCATTGGCGTAGTCGTTGCTGAACTGATTGCAGAACTTGCCATTGGCGTGCCCAGCTCCATTACGAGCAGCATCAACCTCGGTATTGCGATCGGCTTTGGCCTCAAGGGCAATGCCTGGTACCAGCAGCATGTGTATCAGCGGGTGGACCAGATCCTGGCATCCCACACGCCAGAGCAGGCCCGCATCGAACTGGCCCGGCAGGGTGGCGCCAACATCGGTGCAGCCGTCGGATTTGTGGCCGCGCTGCTTGTCTTGTTCGGAATGATCGGCGTCATTGCGGAAGGCTGACCCCTTGATCCCGCGAACCGCCCTGCTGGATCGGATCAACCGGTGCGACTTCCATGGTTCCCGGATTCCCATCTTCTGTGGAGTGTTAGATCGCTGGACTCCTTTGACCACCAATATCCATCTCTGACTTCTCTATGAAACTGACAACATGCAGCGCGCTGCTCATGGCGGTAGCCCTGGTGGGATGCACCGACCGTGCACGAGATCGAGTCTCTTCTTTGGTCGAGCGGGCCCAATCGATCTTGGGCTCCAAAGACTCGGCAGAACAAGCACCATCGACGCCGGATTTGCTCCCCCAACTGATCTCCTGGGAGGCCATTGGTATGAATTTGGCGTATGTGCAGCAAAGAGCGGGACCCGCCATTCGGTCCGAAGACCACCGGCATCACTACATGATTCAAGGCTGTCAACTGGTGCTGGGGAGCGATCAACAGGACCAAACCATACGCTCGGTGCAGGTGGCGCTCACGCCTGGCTGCAATGTGGATGTTGGCGGATTGTTGGGCATGCCGCAGCGGCAACCACTCAATGCACTGAGCTTTGAGGCGTTTGATGAAGCCATGGGCTCAGGGCAGTACCTGGCGGACTGCCTTCGGGAGTGCGGCAACGCTTATGTTCCCGATGTCTACCTGGTCGTGCAAGGGAGCAGGGCCTTGCAGTTCAGGCAGGTGATGCTCACTGCGGAACTGGCAACCGATTCGGCCATGGAGGCGGCAGGGCAGTGGGCTGACGCCATGGTGGCCAAGGAATCCGAAGACTGGGTGGTGAGAGATCTGGGATTCAACTGCCAGCCTCAGAAGCACCGCGATGTGGCAGCGCAGGCGCTGCGCACTGTCAAACCCGATTTCTTCAGCTTTGGGGATGAGTTGGAGTTCCCCAAATGTCCAGCGGCAGAGGTGGCATCAAATGATGAACCGAAAGTAGGAACATCGACTGTTTCGGCTGTTTCGACTGGCATGGTCATGGTCCCGCAGCCAGCAGGCCGGTGCGACATGGACTACGACAAGCGGCTACGCGCTGCAGGCCTGAAAGCGAACGAGGTTTCCATCCATGGACCCGAGGACGAAGACTTCAAGGGCTATGGATGCGCCTACCGCATCGTGCCTGCGCCAGGCAATGCGGTACCGCCAGGATCGACGGTGACCTATCGCAGTGCTTGGGAGGCTGGATGAGTATCACGCATGCCAGCTATCTCTTTCGGAGGTCTCTCTATGGCTTCTCTTCATGGGCTGCGGTAGCGGCCCCGTTCACCTCTCACATACCTATGAAAAATCTCTCCCTCGTTGTGGCTTGCTCCGCTATCGCTCTTTCTGCTTGCAGCAAGAGCCCCGTTGACATCGTCAAGTCCAGTTATATCGATGGTGCCCGTACCACGACAGTCGCCAACGGCCTGGGCAAGCGGCCGCTGTGCAAAAGCACCCATTGGGATAGTTTCAAGGACGACAAGGGGCGCACGGTGGTCCAGTACAAGTGCAGCATCGCAGATGGCAATGACTTCTTGAAGGAGAGGAGAGACGACTATCTGGAGCGCACAACCAAAGATGCGGAGATTGCTTTGAGGCGTGCAGTGAGGGAGCGTGACAGCATTGTGCAAATGATTGAGGAGGACTACCCTGACTCCAGGCGAGACATTGAGCGTTTGCAAAGGGGGATCGAGAGGTTTCGGGCAATGCCCAAACAGAGACTGACCGAGAAGGAGCAAATAGATGGCCGATTGTTCCAGATACAGGAAATAGAACGGGTTCTGGGGGAGAGGCGGCGTGATGCCCAGCGTGAGCTGGAGTCCTCGGAGCGAGACATCGTGAGTGCCCAGAAGAGGAACGATCCCGAGACGCTCAAGAAAGAGGCGTTTGCACAGTACCCCGTTTACAAGGAGGCTTCAGAGATTTTTCAGTGGATCGTGAATGGGGAAGGTCGGGCAGCCCTCATCTATGGCGAGATCCAGGCAGTGGGTGCCAATGGCCAGGAGCAGACGCTGATGAAGTACAACCGGCCGGAGGCGATGCTCAATGTGGCGGCGCAGGCGCAGGAGAGCAAGCTCCTGGATTACATGCACGGTATTGGTCTGGCTTCTTTTACCGGGGCGCTGAGAAGGTAATTTGCCTGCCGAACATGAGCGGTAACTGAATCGCCTACATGGTCCGCCCAAGAAGAACAAGCTTTTGCGTGATGAAGGGTTGAAGGGTTTGCTGCCTTAAATCCGGGCTATTGGTGCAGCGTTTGCTGCTGCCCATGATGGCTATACGCGGCTGGGGTTGCTATCCCCGGGATGTACTTAGGGTACTGGTGATTCAACAGAATTTCCCAACCCTGTTTGACTGTCATTCCGTCACTACGCTTTTGCAGGTTTTTCTTCAAAACGGTTTGTTCCGTAAGCGAATGTCGTAGTCACGGATCAGGTGGCCGCAATCTCAAGCGGGTTCCAGCGACCTCAGTCGAAGGTCACCCTTTGGCCAAGACTGCCCAAGCAGTTCGTGCCATCTTGTTGGCCAATGCCACGACAACGACTTTGTAATGCCTGCGCTGCAGCAGACGTTCAATCCAATCAGATTTCCCAGACCGCGCAATCACCGCTCTGGCGCCAGCGATCAATATCGTTCGCAAATAAGTATCTCCGCGCTTGGAGATACCCAACTGCTGTGTCTTACCACCGGTGCCCACGTGGCGCGGGACCAACCCCACCCATGATGCAAACTGCCGCGCAGATTGGAATGAGCCAAAGTCGCCAACGGCCGCTACCAGCGCCGAGGCTGTTAAATCTCCGACTCCCGGAATCTGTTGAACGGCTTGCATCTGCCGATCCTCTCGGATCATGGAGTTCAGCCGCTGGCCAATGTGGTCGATGTCATCCTGCAATCCATCAATGAGCTTGAGCTGTTCCTGAATGCAGATCACCAGGTCGCTGCACAGCAGGTCTTGTTCCTGGGCCTTGGCGACTTCATCCCGGATCGTCTTGAGCAAATGGTTGTGCCCAAGCGGCATAGCAATGCCGAACTCCGCCCGAATACCTCGCAAGGCGTTGGTCTGCATGATGCGCATCTTCGTCATCTGACGGCGCATGCTGTGCAGCGCCAGGCAAGCCTGTTGGCGCTCAGACTTCACGGGTACAGGCAATATGTGCGGCTGTTGCGCTGCCACCCAAATTGCCTGTGCGTCCATCGCATCGGTTTTGTCGCGCAGCAAAAAGGCTTTGACATGTTGTGCCGGCAACAGCTTGACCTGATGCCCCAACGAACGGATCGTTCTGGCCCAGTAATGTGATTACCCGCAAGCCTCCATCGCCACCAGGCTTGGTTGGGATTTGGCGAAGAACTCAGCAAGTTTGGCGCGTTTGATTTGGCGCCGTTGAATTTCGCCGTACTCCACATCAACGATGTGCAGCTGAAACACAGATTTCGCCAAGTCCAACCCAATGACGGGCAGCTTCAAAGTCGATTGCATGGGGGCCTCCAGGATCAGTGGTTGCATGAGTCGCCACTCTGGCACTTTGTCGCAGAAATTGCGACACCCGCCGATTCGCCACGAGGTGGTGAGTGCATTTCGGCGGCGGCAAAGGTGCGCGGACCATGCCATCTCCGGATGGCTATTTGACGTATGAGGAGATCAACTGGTTCAAGTGGTAGCGCTTTCACTCCTGTATCGAGCGTGACGCATTGAGTCCATGCATAACGCCAGTCTAGATTGACAAAAAGCGTTTTCGTGTGAAAGAGTGCCGCGATCAGTGATGCAACGTACGCAGCACGTTGGACAGCTTTTTGACCGCGACGTCCAACTCATGTGGGGCGTGGGCGGCGAATCCCATGAGGAAGCCTCCTTTGTGCTTGTTCGACGTATAAAGTGTGGACAGCCCCAACAGGTCAATGCCGACCCGGCGAGCGGATTCCACGGCCTCGCGCTCAGGCGTGTCTCTGGTGAAAACACAGGGCATTTGCATTCCTCCGCGAGGCACCTGGGGTTCCACGAATTCTGCTAGATGCTGGCGCACCAGTCGTGCCAACACGTCGCGCCGTTCAGCATAGACGGCACGCATGGTTCGCACATGGGCGCCAAAGTGGCCCCCTTCGATAAAACGCGCCAACGTCAATTGTGGTATCGGTGCGCTGTGCCCATCTAACAAGGTACGGGCCACAGTCATGGGGGCGACAAGTTGTGATGGCAGCACCATGTAGCCGATGCGTAGGCCAGGAAACAGAGATTTGGTGAAGGTCCCGATATAGATCGTCCGTTCATTCGGATCGAGGCCCTGCACACATGCAGTGGGTTTACCCGCGTAGTGGAATTCGCTGTCGTAGTCATCCTCGATGATCCAGCCCTGGCGCTGTCTGGCCCATTCGATGACAGCCAAGCGCCGATCCAGCGACAGTGTTGCTCCTGTGGGAAACTGGTGCGAAGGCGTTAAGAACACTGCCTTAGGCCCTTCTCCCGGCATCTTGTTTACTTCAGCCAAATACTCCGCTCGTAGGCCATCTGCATCCAAGGGCACGGGCACGCATTCCAGCCCGGCAGCGCCGAACGCCTTACTGGCGCCGTGATAAACAGGGTCTTCGATGAAGATTCGGTCGCCAGCATCTAGCAGTACAGTGGAGCACAGAGCCAAGGCCTGCTGGGAGCTGGTCAGCACCAACACATTCTCAGGAGTGGCGCGTGCGCCCCGTTCGAGATTGACATAAGCGGCAATAGCCCGGCGCAGCGGCTCCATACCTTGCGGCGGGCTGTGGAGTAATGCCAGCGTGTCGTATTCTTTCAGCACCTGCCGTTCCAATCGCTCCCAGGTTTGCAACGGAAAACTGCGTGTCTCAGGCACACCAGGTGCGAATGGGCGTGGTGTCAGAAAGTCACGCACGCCACCACTTTGGAATATGGCGTTGCCGCGCCGGCTGAGGCGCAGTGCTGTCTTGTCTTCGACGCTGCTCCGCCGAGATCTGCTCCGCCCAGGCAGCCGCTGAACCCGCTCAGAAACAAAGCTGCCGCTGCCCACACGCCGTTCGATGAAACCTTCCGAGTGCAACTGGCTATAGGCGGACTCAACCGTATCGCGGGACACCTCCAGCGACTTCGCCAAGGCCCGAGACGAGGGCAATGGTCTGCCCACGTCCAACGCACCATCAAGAATCAATTGTCGGATAGCTCGCTGAACTCGAGCGTGCATTGGCAAGGCGCCTTGCGTCGGGTCGCCGACCCAGGCTTTAACGGATTCAAGTAGAGCGTGCTTGAACAATTGGTCGGTATCTCTATCAAAAAGTGGTGGGGAATATCCATCCATTCTAAAACTATAAATACATGTCTCAACGTGTTCATCCCAGGTTTCAGGAGCCGCTGTTTAGCCATGTCATCAGAACCTATACATTCTTCCGTTCGCTGGAACGATCTCACTCATCCCGTTGTGGCGGGCCTGATCTCGGTCATCGTCAACTACGGCGGCACATTCATTCTGGTGTTTCAGGCCGCCAAGGTCGCGGGTCTGAGTCCAGAATTGACGGCTTCCTGGGTGTGGTCGATCTCTATCGGCGTCGGCGTGACGGGAATCATTCTGAGCTGGATGTCCCGCGAGCCGATCATTACCGCATGGTCCACGCCAGCAGCGGCGTTCCTGGTAACCGCGCTGGTAGCAACGCCGTATGCCGAAGCCGTGGGGGCCTACCTAATCTCGGCAGCCGCTTTTGTGGCGCTGGGGCTGTCGGGTTGGTTCGAGCGCGTCATTCGCTTGATTCCTCCGGGCGTTGCTGCCGGGCTGTTGGCCGGCATCCTGCTGCAGTTTGGCATCAGGGCTTTCGGCGGCATGAGCATAGACCCACTTTTGGCCGGATTGCTGATCCTCGCCTATGTTGTGTTCAAGCGATTCTCCGCGCGCTATGCGGTAGTGGGAATTCTGGTGCTGGGGCTGGCCTTCCTCCTGATTCAGGAGCGAGTCGATCTGTCGGGGCTACAACTAAAGCTCGCTACGCCAGTATTCACCATGCCCGCCTTTTCTCTCAACGCTTTGTTGAGCGTGGCGCTTCCGCTGTTCCTCATCACCTTGACCGGACAGTACATGCCCGGCATGCTGGTACTACGCAATGACGGCTTCAAGTCCAGTGCCAACCCCATCGTGACCATCACAGGCCTCGGCTCGTTATTGATGGCATCGTTTGGTTCGCACGCCTTCAACATTGCCGCCATCACGGCGGCCATCGCCACGGGCCGAGAGGCGCACGAAGATCCTTCCAAGCGCTGGATTGCGGGCATCGCCGCAGGCGTGTGCTACATCTTCGTGGGCGTGTTTGGCGTGACGCTCGCCGCAGTCTTCATGGCTTTCCCCGCCACCTTCATCACCACGCTCGCGGGACTGGCGCTGCTGGGCACCATCGGCGGAAGCCTGGCCACGGCCTTAGCCGATGTGAAGACGCGAGAAGCGTCTTTAATCACCTTTTTGGCCTCGGCAGCAAACATCACATTGCTGGGCATCGGGGGCGCGTTTTGGGGGCTGGTGATAGGGCTTATCGCCCATGCAGTGCTCAATGGTGAGTTGCCGCAAAAGGCAGCCACATCTGCCAGGATAACCACGACCCTCAACAAGGGGACGAGCTGATGCCTGCGTCATTCGATACAAAAACCGGTCATGAGCAGCAAGGCCGCTATCCTGAGGCCTCGACGGTCGAGGACATCCAGCACAACCTGGCTATGGTGCGAGCGCGCATCAACTCAGCTTGCCATCGGGCAGGGCGCGATCCGGCAATGGTGCGCATCCTGCCGGTCAGCAAGACCAAACCTGAAGCCCGTCTGCGTTTGGCACATGCTGCGGGCTGCCACATGCTGGGCGAAAACAAGGTGCAGGAAGCCTACTGTAAATGGGAGGTCATGCAGGATTTGCCTGATCTGCAATGGTCGGTAATTGGTCACCTGCAAACCAACAAAGCTAAGCTGGTGGCCCGTTTCGCCAGCGAATTTCAAGCACTGGACAGCCTGCGCGTGGCCGAGGCGTTGGAGCGGCGCCTGCAGGTCGAGGGCCGCGTGCTGGATGTGTTCGTGCAGGTCAATACCTCAGGCGAGGCCAGCAAGTACGGCCTGACTCCCGAGGAGGTGCCGACCTTCATCCGAGCGCTTCCGGCATTTTCGGCGCTGCGCGTGCGTGGACTGATGACGCTAGCACTGTTTTCAAGCGAGGCTGCGCGAGTGCGTCAGTGCTTCATGCTGCTGCGCAGCTTGCGTGACCGATTGCGTCAGAGCGCGCCCGCAGGCGTCACACTGGATGAACTATCGATGGGCATGTCCGGCGATTTCGAGATCGCCGTCGAAGAAGGTGCCACCGTGGTGCGCGTCGGCCAAGCTATCTTTGGCGCCCGCCCTTTGCCAGACAGCCACTATTGGCCTGGCGGACCCAGCATAGGGAGGTCGCCATCATGAAGACCGCCATGGCCATCCGCCATTTGGACTTTGAAGACCTTGGCACGCTGGAACCGCTGCTCGCATCACGAGGCTATGCCGTGCACTATATGGATGCCGCGACCGATGACTTGCGCATCGTGAACACGACAGCGGCTGATCTGCTGGTGGTGCTAGGCGGCCCCATTGGTGCTTTCGATGATGCCATCTATCCCTTTATCAACGACGAACTGGCGGTGATTCTTCAGCGGCTGGACAGCCAGCGTCCGCTGCTGGGCATCTGCCTGGGCGCGCAACTGATCGCCCGTGCGCTCGGCGCTGGCGTCGCCAGCATGGGTGTAAAGGAGATCGGCTTCGCGCCGCTGACGCTGACCCTGGATGGCGAGGCGTCACCGTTGGCAGCGTTGGGCAGGGTGCCGGTACTGCACTGGCACGGCGACCGCTTCGAGATTCCCGCTGGAGCAAGACGACTGGCGGGTACACCGACCTGCGTTAACCAAGCGTTCAGCGTGGGTCGTCATGTGTTGGCGCTGCAATGCCATCTGGAGGCAGACCCGCGCCGCATCGAACGGTGGCTGCTCGGCCATGCCTGCGAACTGGCGCAGGTCGGCATCAACCCGCGCGCACTGCGCGCCCAAGCACAGGCCTACCAAGTCAATTTACCGCAGGTGGCACGCGCGGTATTTTCTGCCTGGCTGGACTGCATCGAAGCAGACCAGCCACGGGGAGGGGAGGCATGAACGAAGTCTCATTCCCTACGGTATTGCAGCCGCTGTCGCTGGACATACTTTCGGTGCAATCACAGGTGATCTATGGCCGCGTGGGCAACAACGTGGCAGTTCCGGCGCTGGAAGCGCTGGGTTTCGCGATGGCCGCGGTTCCCACCGTGGTGTTCAGCAACACGCCGCATTATCCGACGATGCACGGCGGTGTGTTGCCAATCGAATGGTTCGAGGGCTATTTAGAGGACTTGTCGGAACGCGGAGCCCTGCATGCGTTGCGCGCCATCCTCTTAGGCTATCTGGGCAACCCACGACAAGCTGACGTCCTATCGCGTTGGGCGCGCGCGCTCCAGAAAGAGCGTGCTGGTCTGCGCATTGTGATCGACCCAGTTATCGGCGATCATGACCACGGCATTTATGTCGACCCCTGTCTGGTCGATACCTACCGCCGAGAATTGCTGCCATTGGCTGACGGATTGACACCGAACAGCTTCGAACTGGCGCAGTTGACCAGGCTGGCGGTGAACGATGTTGAAAGCGTGGTCGTCGCTGCTCGCACCCTGCTGACGGGACGAATGCAGTGGGTCGCCGTGACCAGTGCAGCACCCGATACCTGTGAACGGGACGAAATGCAGGTGGTGCTCGTCACCCGCACGCAAGCCGAGGTCATTACTCATCCGCGCGTCGACGCTACCCCCAAGGGCACAGGCGATCTGTTCTGCGCCATCTTGACCGGGTATTGGGTGAGTGGTGTTGGTTTAGCGCAAGCCGCGACCCAGGCGTGTCAGCATGTTGTGCAAGCGTTGCGCCATACCCAACAGGCGCAATGTGCCGAATTGCTGCTGCCAATGGCAGAAAGCCACGACAAACCTGCTAACGACGGCACATGGGTGCGTCGGCAAGTTCACTTATAGGATTTTTCCCATGCAAGCTACAACTTCTTATTTGATGCGGGCTTATGCCCGTCAGCCGGTATCTTTCGTGCGCGGGCGCGGCGCGCGTCTATGGGACGAAAACGGCGTGGAGTATCTGGATGCCATCGCCGGTGTCGCGGTCACAAGCCTGGGGCACGCCCACCCGGAGATTGCCGCCGTCATCGGTGAACAGGCGGGGATGTTGCTGCACACATCCAACGTCTTTCGCATCGACTGGCAGGAACAACTGGGCGCACGTCTGTGTGCGATGACGGGCATGGAAAAAGTTTTTTTCTCCAACTCGGGGGCTGAGGCTAACGAAACCGCGCTCAAGCTAGCCAGGCTGTATGGCCATCTCAAGCAGGTCGCAGACCCGAAGATATTGGTTATGGAAAACGGCTTTCATGGCCGAACCATCGCCACGCTCTCTGCCACGGGTAACCCTGCGAAGCAGATCGGCTTCGGGCCATTGCTGCCCGGCTTCCTGCGCGTGCCCTATAACGATATCGACGCGGTTCACCAGGCGGCCGAACAGTCGCCTGACATCGTTGCAGTGCTGATTGAGCCGGTTCAGGGTGAAGGTGGCATTCGGATTGCCAGCGCCGACTACCTGCGCGAACTGCGCGCGCTGTGCGACCGGCATGGCTGGCTACTTGTTCTTGATGAAATCCAGGCTGGCATGGGCCGCACTGGTGCCTGGTTCGGGCACCAGCACGCAGGAATTGAGCCGGACCTGATGACATTGGCAAAGGCGCTGGGCAATGGCTTTCCCATAGGCGCTTGCCTGGCGCGCGGTGCGGCGGCTGACTTGTTCTCACCTGGCCAACACGGTTCAACCTTTGGCGGTAACCCATTGGCTTGCAGGGTGGCCTACACGGTGCTCGACATCATGGCGCGTGACAAGTTGCATGAACGTGCTGCCGTGCTTGGCGTGCGGCTAATGGCAGGACTGCAGAACGCACTGAGAGATAACCCGCATGTCATCGCCATTCGTGGTCGGGGTCTCATGGCTGGCATCGAGCTGGATAGGAACTGCACGGAGTTGGTAGGGCGAGCACTGGAGGAGCAGCGCCTGCTCGTTACAGTAACCCGGGATACCGTCATTCGGCTTCTGCCGCCATTGGTTTGCGACGAACTGCAGATCGACGACATCGTGGTTCGTATTGCTCGCTTGTTGTCAGCGAACAGGCTGGATGCTGAGGAAACGTCCACGCAGATGGGCGTTGCGACATGACACGCAAGCTATCTGCGGTCGAGTCGCCATTAGTTCGTAACGGCACATCCAGGGTTGTCTGCAGATGAGTCGGATTGAAGCGACCTGCCAGGCTCTTCGACGGCAGGGGCGCAAGGCACTGATACCTTGTGTCCCCGCCGCCTATCCCGATATCGACATCTCTCCCGCTCTAAAGCACATACTGGTCAAAGAGTGTAGTGCGCGTCACTAAGAAGAATGATCGGAGGCAAGCTTAAAGTCGGGGAGGGGGCTACGCATCATATGTTTGAATTGTGAACATCACAGCGGAAAACGGCGGCCATAAAAAACCGACTTGCCGACGATATCGGTCACCTCGAGCTGTCAAGAGTCGCCCACAGCCCAGCCCCAGAACGGCCTTTCTGGTGCTTGCCCGGAAATAACTACAGTTTTAATCTTTTGCTTAATAAGGTGTCTTTGAATCTGTTAGCTGCCGCGAGCTGTGGCAGGGAAGGCAAAAGCGTAGCGAGTGTCCTTTTGTAGGCCTGGGAATTTTCAGTGTCCGCTGCAGTAATGATCCCTGATGAAGACCGGCAGATCGTTGGACGGAGGCATAAAGGGCACCTGGTACATCATG
>NZ_JBNDIT010000037.1:0-13051 GCF_050434545.1 Comamonas sp. 4034
GCGTGGCAGGTCAGGGGCGCGGTGGCAGGTGTATTGACCTGGCCGGTGGGCGAGACGAAATCCGTGCCTGGGGTGATGGTGTTGGTCACGGATGGAGTGTTCACACAGGCCTGGCGACCAGCATCGGTATTGGGCCAGACCACGGGCACCGTGACAGAGCAGCCGCCCGAAGGAATGCCAAAACCGGTAAGGCTCACTGCGCTGGAGCCCTGCGCAGCGGCCAGCGTGCCGCCGGTGCAGGTATTGGAGACTGCACCTGAGCCAATCTGCAGGGGGGCGGGCAGGTTGTCGGTGAGGTTGACATTGTTAATGGCGTTTGGAGTGCCATTGGACACATTGATGGTCAGCACAGATGTGTTGTTGGTGCCGCCCAGATAGATATCAGCCTTGTCAAAAGATTTGGTCACCTTGGGCAGGCCGCATGCGCCGTTTTCTGAGGTGGCCGCATTGACGAAAGCTGGCCCAACCTTACCTTTGTTGTTGGTCCAAGTAAGAGTGTTTGGGGGATCATAGAAAGGTGTGATATCGACGACGGCAAAGACGCATGCTCCATTGCTTGCGTTGGATTGGATCGTAGGTATCAGAAGCCCATAAACACTGTTGGTTGGCGTTGTGCCTGCAGCTGGAAAGCTTCCAGTAGGCGTACCTGCCGCTAAGTACAAAGCGTTGCTTGCAGGCACGTTATTGATGTAGGTGATAGCCCCACCATAAAAAGGATTCAAACCAGCAAAGGATGTGGCGTATGGGGAGTTTGTATTCAACGGGAACTGTGCATCATTTCCACCTGGATTGCCTAGTGAAAAGGTTGAACCAGTGCCCGCGTTCAGTGTATTCACCATATTCTGAGCGTTGGCACCATTTGTCCCCTCGCAGCATCCATCCACAAAAAAGACAATCGAGTTGGCCCAACGGTTTGCCACAGCGCTTTGGAGAACAGTCCAGTTAGTGCTGTCAATAGGGTTATAGGTGCTTGCCACGATAACAATGTCATAAGGACCCGGGGCGGCAGTGAATGTTGCCTGCGAGATGGCATTGGCATTGCTAAGGACAGTCATGCGGGTCAGATTTGTTGCACCAACGACGCTTCCAAATTCAGCTTCAAGATTGTCATTGGCTTGCATCGCATCAGAAGCACTCTCAGTGGTGGTAAGCAGTAGCACTTTTTGTGCAAAGACTTGCTGAGGGCCGCCCCAGAGTAGAGCCGCAGCAAGCATCAATCCAAAAAATCGTATGTAAGAGCGCATGGCTTCCTCTCAAGTTTCCATAAAAATTTGGCGTGGCCCCGCTACATTATTGATGTAACATATCGTTGCAGTCTATCGGTAATTTTCTAGCTTGTCGTCGCCTGAATACATTGATGGCATTTGCTTTTGCCATATATACAGGTATGTCTATTGCTTCAGCCTGGGGTGTATCTGGCAGGTAGAACGAGCATTCAGATATCCCTATTGAAATGGTCGATGTAGATCAGTGGCCTGAAAGAGCGACGAAGGGTGCCCAGGCATTGCTCAATGCTTGCGCCAGTTGAGGCCTTTGAAGCTGGCCCTGCATGAAGAAAGCCGCCCGAAGGCAGCTGGCATTCAGCGCTGGCGCCTACGAAGTCGACCAAAGCCAAGCATTGCGACTAGAGTAGTCAATCCGATCAGCGTCCATTCACCAAGCGCAGGCACTGGAGTTGCGGAAGAACCACCTCCGCTTCCTTGCACATTGAAGGTAAGTACGGCGTCATCACATACCGTGTTGTTTGGAGCGGGTAGGCATACTCGAACAGTCGCGGTGTCCGTGCCCGTGTAATTGGCGCTGGGGGTGTATGTGAATGCGCCAGTCGTTGGATCGATCGTTAACTGGCCATGTGCGGGTGGAGTCACAACTTGGAATGCTGAGCCGGGAGGCACTTGTCCGCCAGTGCCTGCGGTTCCGTTGACTGGAGTGTTCACTGGAGTCGTATAGGTTGCATCGTTGATGACTGGAGGCGCTGGTGGCAGAGCGTTCACCGTAATGATCGCTGTAGCTTGCGCGCATTGCGGAACTGCAGTTTGAGTGCAGACCTGGTACTTGAAGGTATCGGTGCCAGTGAAGTTTGCGTTTGGCGTATACACGGCATTGCCAGAGCCATCAATAGACACGGTGCCATTGGTCGGCTGCGTAGTGATGGTTGGCGTGTTCAAGCTTACATATCCAGGCTGGTTTGTGGAATCGTTGACGCGCAGATCAACGGTAACTGGCGCTGTTGGGGTTGTGGTTCCCGTGTCATCAACAGCAGTCACCGTGGCGGCAGGAAGACCAAAAAAGAACAGCTCTCCGCCGCTATTGCTATTTGCGGTGCTTACGAGCCGAATGGAACATACATTGCTATCACGGATAGTGATCCCAAATACCTCATTGGGAGAGCTGGCGTTTAGACTCGCTCTGGTTGCGGCCCAACTAGCACCGGGTGTGACAATAGGAGTTGTTGCAGAAGGGTTGGACACCCGCAGCAGGTCGAAGCTGCTTGCATCGATTGCTTGGCCAGAGCAGCTCAAGAATGAAACATTCACCGATTCTTGAGAATCCAAATCCTGTACGAAGAAAGTCGTGCCAACAGGAAGCGCTTGAGGGAAGGTGTATTGCGTATTTCCCCTGCGAATGTTGACCGCGCTCACGCTCGGAGGTGCACCGATGCCTGCAGGCATTCCACCTCCCAAAGTCCATACCGGGCAGTTCTGCCATTGCTCAGGAGTAGGCGATGCATCAGCCGTGAGTTGAAAGGTTCCCGAGCCAAGCGTGCCGGCAAACACGGTGGTGGCTGGAGTGTCTTCGGTACCGCAACCAGTTCCTGGAGAGGTAGAAGTATTGAACTGCCAACCGTTGAAGTAATTCGAGTTCGCTGAGACTTGGGTTGTTGCAGCACTGGCCGAAGCCGCCAGAATGACGCCGCCTATCAGGGTCAGTGCATTTCTCAAGTTCGGTACTTTCACTTGAGTAGTTGGTTTAGACATCTCACACATTTTTTAGAAAGTTATAAATTCAGTGGTCGGATTTGGTTATAGCAAATCAGATCTGATCGATGTGTGGCAATGTATCTTCCAGGCCGCAATTTGCAATTGTTGATTTAGATGAAATTCAACTGTCTGGAAATGACGATTTGAAAGTTTTTTTCGTCAACTTAACTTGTTGCATCTCTGAAGCCGCCAACACAACCTGGCAAATCGCAGGTTTGCGGTTGAGGCGCCGCGCCGCATCAGGCCGGGCCGCATAGGTCGAAGCCGCAAGCAGTACAAACGTACGGCAAGGCTGGGCGCCCCCGGCTAGGCGCCCCCGGCTAGGCGCCCCGACGAAGTAACGAGCTATCAAGGGTTGCGTTAGCGGCCCTAAGCAAGCATGCCGTCTGAGACGACGATGCACGTGGCGTGTCGGGCAGACGGTGGATACGGCAAATGGCCGCGATCCCTCAACGGCTTGATCTGTGCTGTTTGCGGCTTCGCGCCAGCCCGAATACTGCGAGCAACGAAGACAGGAAGACCAGCGTCCAAGTGCCCAATGATGGAACTGGGGCAGGTGATGTGGTAACCGGGATTGGGGGCGGCGGTGGAGGCGGTGGAGCCGTCAGTTGAATGGACAGGATGCCGTCCGTGCAGTTGGTTGCGTCTGCGGCGTCACACAATGTGTATGGCAAGGTATATGAGCCCGCGGCCACTGTGCTGTCTATGCTGACGGCCCCGGTCGCTGGGTCGAGCGTGATTCCTGCGGGCCATGTCCCCGATACCTCCACGGTGGTATTGCTTGCATCGGCAGGCACCGTGGTGCCTGCTGCACCGGTCAATGTGTCGTTCTGGCGAATATCGGGGATGGCGGTGGACGCAACACCTTGCGTTCCGGTGTAGGAGTCATTGCCCGCCGTGGGCGTGACACTCGCGCCAATCTGAAACCCTACGCCATCGCTGCCGCCAAATTGACCAAGGGATAGCTGGCTGTATGTTCCAGTGAACCGGTAGATCCCACATACCCGGCGTGATCCTGAGATGCAGCCTTCTGGATTGGGTGTCCCACCAGCAAAAGGGCCTGATACCGACAGAGTGGACGTGTCAATCTGGGTGATTTGGTTGGAGTTGATAGCAGCCACGGCAGGGGCGCCAGACGTCATGAGCGTGCCTTGAACCGTGACCCCGGAGTTGTCCAGGCTGTAAAAAATCAGAATCGGGTCGATAACCGGTTGCGAAAAATCGATATGTGCGACGGACGGGGCTGCAATGGTGGCAGGCGTGTTGAGTGATCGAACGAATTCGAAGGAGGTCGTATTGAAGCTCGGTGGGTAGATGCCTGCGTTGGTGTTTCCCCAGGCAATCCCATTGTTGAGATACAGCAGGGTGTAGTTGGTGCCGACGTTGGAAATATTGACGGTTGTTCCATGCAGCGCGCCTGTCAGGGCAGGTAGGCTGGTGCTCGGTGCCCCTCCGGAGAAGCTTGTCCAGTAATCAGCAGCCCATGTCGGGGAGGTCGCCACGGTCAACAGCACACCAGAGGCAAAAAACTGTGTGTATGTGCGCAATTTTGTAAGGCAAGATGCCATCATCGCTCCCCGTAGACAAGCTTTGTAGTGTGAAATTTTACTTACATATAAACTATTAGGTCAATTTCGATGATTGTTAATTATGTGCGGCAGTTTGGCTGGCATTGAACCGCCCTGGGTTTCTTGCGTCACGTAAGGGCCGGTGATGAGGCTGTCCCTGCCACAAATCTGCGGTTTTTCTGGCTGTATTGACGCGTCTTGTTGCGCCCCTGTGCCTCTATCGCCCAAGCTTCTGCGCCGACGGTAATGGAAGGGGGTTACCGCAGCGACCGCAACCATGTGGTTGTGGCATGGCTTCATGGAGGCATATGCGGAAACCTTTGTTCTTTCGCACCATGGCAGTTTCAGGTGTCTGGCTTTGTCTGGCTGCAGGGGTTGTGCAGGCGGGAGGTGATCGCCCGCTGGCAACGCCCGAAGCAAAAAACCGCGCCATTGCAGAGCAGTTGGCGGCCTACTACTGGGATATGGAGGCCGCATTCGATTCGTCAGGGGGCCGGTTGAATGACTGGTTCGGCGATGAGGAGCCTGTGACGCGCTTGATATTTGATCGCGCTGGGCGCGTCCATGCCGCCAATGTGTGCAACAGCCTGGATTGGAACTACAGCACCCATGGATCGAAGGCAATAAGGTTCACGCCAAGCAAGGGTGTCACCTTGATGGCCTGCCGTGGCGAACTGATGCTGCGTCAGGAGCGTATGTACGCAGAAATACCAAAAATTCGGCGCTATGCGCTTGAAGCATCGGCAAGCAGCACTGCACAACGGCTTACCCTTTTTCTGGCGGATGGCGGTAAGTGGCAATTCACAGAGCAGGCAACACCGCAGACCCGCTACGGCCATCCGGGCCGAAACATCGAGCTGGAGATCGCGTTGGACCTGGTTCCTTGTCAGCCCGGGGCAAGCAATGCATGCGAGCACGCCAGGTGCGATGGGATCGAAATACGAAGACGTGCCTGGGTAGCTGGCATCTATTGACCAACGGAATCGAGGGGTACACGCACAATCCCGGGCGGCATGAAATCATTGCTGTTCAAGCGTTCCCGCTTGCCGAGCGACCCAGGGACGCTCCCGAGTATGCCTATGTCATGCAATGGTTGCGGGTGTCTGTCATTCCGAGCCTGAAGCAGCTACCCGATTGCGTTGAGCGAGATTATTAGAACTGGTCGAAGTAGGCCTGCCGAAGCTGTGCGAGGCATAGGGTGCTGGCAATGGCAGCGAGAAGGAGGAACATCCAGCCTGCAAAGGGCTTTCCGTGGCGCTCATCACTTCGGCAGGCTCGAAAAGCTAGGCTGCATGTCATTGCTGCTGGAACCGCCATGGAGAGCAGTGCCCCGATGGTTTCTGCATGGTCCAACCAATCTCTGGCATTGCAGTCGCCATCACAGAATTCGACATGGCCTCGAATGGCCAGTCGAATCCATGGAATCGCCGCTCCTGCCAGCGTGACAAGCAGCGCAGTAGCTTACCCATGGGTGCGGAGGAAGCTGTGCTTCACAAATTTCCCTTCAGAAATTCCGTGATCTCGCTCTCCAGTCTGCGATGAACCGCAGGACGATCAACACCGGGCTCATCGAGGCAGACCAGGGCAGCTTCTGCTGCGACTGCCTTGGGGCATGGGTCCACGAAAACGAAATGGCGCCCTGGCACGGTGGTCTCCTGCGGCGATTGGGGCAGGTTCCTGGCAAGTGCGAGTGCGTTTTTCGCAGCCTTCATATAGACGTCATCCTGTGGCCGATACAGCCGCACCGGCAGGTTGATGGCTGCAAGACCTGAGGCGTCGAACATGGTCGCGAGCGGGTCAAGCAGCACCAGTGCCTTCACACGCGGCCGGGCAGGAGCCTGCCAGATTTTGGGCTCCTGGGTCAAAGCGTCGCGGGCAAAGCCGCAGGAGCCGGGATCATTGCCGGCCTCTGCTTTGCAATAGGCCGCGGCGAGCGCCAAATCCGGCTTGGCACCAGCGAGGACCAGTGCTGTGTAGCCGCCGGCCGAATAGCCAATCATGCCGATACGGTCTGGATGGGCATGTGGCGAAAAGCGGTTGTCGCGAAGGGCGGCGTCAAGCGCTACGGTGGCCTGGCGTGGGCGGTTGACCAATGCCTGGATGGAGTTGGCGGCAGGAGGCTGGCCCGCAGCGTATCCAACATGGGTTGGAGCGATCACGATGAACCCCTCTCTGGCAAGGTGCGCGGCCATTGCGCGATGGCTCATGGGCCCGCCTTGGCGACCATGTGACAGCAGTACCACAGGAAAGCGCCCTGGCGCCACCAGCACGTCCTGACTGGCTGCGATCCTGAAAGGGCCTGCCTGCCAGGAGACTTCTGGCGCTTCGGTTGGGTACCAGATGATGCTGCTACTGGTTTCCCCGCCATCGTCTTTCACTGCCAGGCGGGCAACACCGGCTTGGTAAGGTGCAGCCATGGCTGCAATCCCTGAAAAACTGAGACAGAGAACGGTGAAGGCCAGGGTGCGGAACATGGTGTTCTCATTTAGAAATCTGAAGTTTTCATCCTATCGCTAAAACTTGATGATTTGATGGTTGTGCATGTTCTCGATAGACGACATTGCCTTGCCTTTGTCTTGCCAAGAGCCGTCCATACAGCCCTTGTGTACAGAAGCTGCTTGCATTGCAGGGCGAATTTCTCTGCAATTCTTTTCAGTTGGGAGAGCTGCCAGGTCTTTTCAGGGAGAAAGGACTCCGCATCACAAACCGCACCATAGCCTCCGCTGCCGTAAACCGCAGCATAGGCGGCGTAGTCGGCCGCCTGAACTGCACGGCCAGCCAGGGCATTTGCAACGGCGTAGCTGGCTGATACCGCTGCGTGCCCAACGCCGTCCAGAGAGTGCGAACCCTGGTGTCGATTTGCCAGAGCAGACGCTTCAGATGCAGCGCGGTCAAGCGTGCATCGGTCTGCGCGTCCATTGACGTACCTACCGAGCGTGTCGAGACATTGAAGCGCCACCTCATCTTCAAGCAGGTGGCGGACACGCTCTGCGCATGCCAAGGCAAATGCCAGCTTCAGCGTTTCGAAATGGGCGCTTGGCTCATATGCCTGCAGTGCTGAAGAGACGGAATCGTTCATGGACTTGCTCTGGTTTTCAGGTCGCCAGATTAGCGCGCATCTGCAGTGGTTACCTGCAGGTGCAGGCATGTCTTTGTCACGTTCATGGTGTTGTGGGACAGGCCCAGGCTTCCACAGCGAACGCCTTGCTTCCATGGCGAGCTGCTTTGTGGCGCCGTGCAGGCAAGCCCCTTTTCGCTTCGACTCTGCGAGGTGGGCGATTGCCAATGCAGCTGCAGCTGCAGTACACCAAAGGCATCGCACTCGTTCCTAGTTGCGATACAGTTCCGCGCGGGCCTTGCGCTCTTCAGGGGTTTGGTTGCGATATGCGTCCATCACCTGCTGGCGGGTTATGCCGGAGGTTTGCTCCTTGGTGCGGGGAGGCCAGATTCCGCGGCGCATGTCGTCAGCGTTGCCGCCTTTGAAGTACTCGGCAGCTTCTGCTTGCACCTGTTCGCGGGTTTTGGTGCTCTTGAAATGCTCAGGCACCGTCACGTACCCTTTTTCCGTATTGGTTTGATGAATGTATTCTGCGGCCTGCGCCGTGTTTGTGGATAGGGCGAAGACGGCTGCCGTGGCCAGTACGGCCAGTGCGGGGTGACGCGTCTTTTGTGTCTTTTGCATGTGTTGCTCCTGTCAGTTGGGTTCGGGTCATCTCGAGGCCGAAGCATTCGAGATGGGCCTATTGTTGAGAACCCTTGCTGACAGAAGCAGCACAGTCAAATGACATTGGTGCCATCTTCAGGGGCACATGATTTTCATCAGGGGCAAGGTTGCTACGGTGCACCTGCTGCTTCATTGCAGGAGCTGCCAAAAAAGAAAAGCCACTCGAAAGTGGCTTTTGGGGTTAGCTGCGGCGTCTTCGCATGAACCCAAGCAGGGCCAGCAGGGATGACAGGCCGATCAGACCCAGCGGACTGAGTGCGGGCACGGCTTGCGGCGCTGCTGGCACCGGAGGCGGCTCTGGAGGGTTTGGTGGAGGAGGCTCGGGCGGAGTGGGTGGTGTCGCCGCACGGACCTCGAAGGTGCCGAGCGCCGACTGTATGGACGGCTGATCGGCCAGGCTGGCAACGACCTGGTAGTTGCCAGCTTGAAGACCTGCTGGCCAGGTAATGCTGTATTGGCCGCCATTGCCCACCACATTGGTAGATTGGCTTGCCGTGAAACCGTTGGGACCTGTGAGGGTGATGGTCACAGGCGTTCCGGCGGGCAGGGGGGCTGCGGCACCGCCCGACGATGGTGTGGCGGTTGCCACGCCGGAGAATGTTTCTGTCTGCTCTGGCGTAATGACAGGGGTCTGAACCGACACTGTGACTCCGAGGGTTCGCATGTCTGCAGCGCAGTCGGAAGCCGTTGCGCCCCCGACTACCAAACGTGTCGCCGATGAAATGGTGTCGAAGAGCGCAACCGTCAGGGTGTTGAGGCCGGTACGCCATTGCTGGTCGGCGGCGGCTCCGCCTCCCAATTGGGTTCCTGCACTTTGCCAGGCAGTTCCATTCAGGTAGTAGCGCAAGATCTGGTCATCGGCAGACACGGAGTTCAGCGTCAGCTTGTAGGTGCTGGGATCCACCTCGGGTGCCAGGTAGAACTGAAACTGCAGGAAGCGTGTTTGGTTTGAGGCCGCTCCTCCGTTGGGGTTTGACAGGTAGAACCCGACCGATGTCAGTGACTGCACGGTACCCAGTTGCGGGGTCGTAGCAGTTCCCCCGCCATAGGCGAAAACCTCACGGCCAGAGAAATACTGCCAAGCCATGGAAGAAAGGCTGCCCAGGTCCGGCGGCGGAGTGTTTCCTGCCAGGGTGTAAGAGGTGGGAATCTGCTCGGTACTTCCCGCCACGGCCTGCGGAATGGTATGGGAGCCAGGGTTGGCTGGATCGTACGCATAGGCCCAGCGCTGCTGGTTACCGCGATCGGCGACGCTGACCGCATTGGTGTTCAATGCCTGGCTCGGATTCTTGAGCGCGCCTGCAGTTGCGAGTGGCTCCGGGGCATTGGCGCAGGTGAAGGTGGGAACTGGCAATGCGGAAGCAGGCCTGAGCGTCAATTGCGCGTGGCTGGCAAGTGGAAACGCGAGCGCCAGTCCGGCAGCCAGCGCTTGTGCATGAAGGTGGCGATGAAGAATCATTGTTAGTGCTTGAGCGATGCAATGGTGTTGGCGTATTCAGCGCACAAGCTCCACGGAGCCATTCATGACGAAAGCTTGTATCTGACTACACATTAACTAATAAATTTATCATAAATTATAAATTAATTAAATTTATTTATCGAAATTCTGTTGCGTTTTAAACGCTGCGAGCAGCAGCCGTGCCTTGCCGATTTGCCGCAGCTTGCACGGGGTGCTAGCAAGGGCGAGCGCGCAGAAATCGCCCGATTTCACTTCAACCCACTGTCGCGGCGCGAGGAGCTCGTAAGCACGATCTAAAAGGGCACATCCTCTGCGACGCTCTCGAAAGCGAAGGGTGTGGAGTCAGGCAGCAGGTAGGTGATCTGCGATCCAAGCACGGGCATCGCCTCGGGATGCTCTGCTTTCATGGTGGTGGCGCGTTCGTGGTAGTGGGTCTCGTACCAATGACCGTCCACCCGGATGTGCCAGCGCCAGTAACTCATAAGGGGCATGGGGTTCTCCTGAATACTGTTTATTTTTACAGTATTTTTGAGTGAAGCGCGGCACTATGAAAGCATTTTGATACCTTGAATTGGCCGCACGTAACCCATTCAGGCAAAGCCCTGCGGGTCGTTGCAACCATCATTAGATGCGTTCGGTCGGAGCGATCTTATAGAACGGCAAAAGAAGGCATTACCCTATCGGTCAGACCGTGCTTTGCAGCATCTCGTCGTTTTTTCCGATTTCCCGGCGATCGTCTACAACGTGTCAGATAGGGGCAGCGTGGCAGCAGCCTGCAGATGCGAGGATGCAGTCACTTGTAGCCAAAGCGCTCCATCATGCGGTAGGCGGTTCGTTCGGAGATACCCATGGCTTCGGCAGCGCGCCTGCGATTGCCGCCGTACTTTCTGAGCAGACTGGCCAGATACTCCCGCTCAATGTGCTCAAGCGTCGGTTCGTCCGTCAGAATCAATGCCTCGTGAGCGGGCTGGGTGGACGGCAGGTTCGGAGCAATGTGTAGAGGCTGAGCCTGTGGTGCCTGCCCGATCGATGACAAACCGAGATGCGAATCCAGAATGGTTTTTCCGCCGCCTAACATGATCAACGCGCGCTCCATGACGTTGCGCAGTTCACGCACGTTGCCTGGCCAACTGTAGGCGGTCAGTTGGTCCAAGGCCGCACGGCTGAAGCTGACCGGATCAAGCCCCATGGCTTGTCGCCGGCGGGTTGCGAAATGAGTAGCCAATGCAGGAATGTCGCATTTGCGAGACCTAAGTGGCGGTACTTCAATGACGAAGGTTGACAGTCGATAGTACAGGTCTTCTCGAAAATGGCCCGCCAATGCCCGATCTCTCAAGTGCCGATTGGTAGCCGCTACGATTCGAACTTCGGATCGCAGATCTGAAGTAGCTCCTACATGCCTGAACCGACCGGTTTCTATCACACGCAGTAGTTTGGCTTGAATGGATGCTCCTGCCTCACCAATTTCATCGAGGAAGAGGGTGCCTCGCGCTGCAGCTTCGATCAGACCTGCTTTCCGTCTGTCTGCACCCGTAAAGGCACCGCGTTCATGGCCGAAAAGCTCGGACTCAAACAGTGATTCCTGGAGCGTGCAGCAGTCGACGGCAACAAAACTTTCTTGTGCACGCGGGCTGGCGGCATGAATAGCCTGTGCAACCAACTCTTTGCCCGCTCCGCTTTCGCCTTGGATCAGCACTGTGATATCGCTTTGAGCGACCTCATGAATCAAACGGTGCAACTGTTGCATGGCATCGCTGTCACCGATCATCGCTCGAGTGGCGTCAGTCTGACGCAATGCATGTTGGGACTGCCACTGGCTGCGCTCCAAGGCACTGCGGATTACCATCTCCAGTTCATCCAAATTGACGGGTTTGATCAGGTAGTCTGCAGCGCCCAGGCGCATTGCTTCAACCGCCTGATTCACATTGCCGTAGGCCGTCAGCATGACAACGGGCCTCGTGCGGGCAATTTCTGCGAGCGGGCCAAATCCCTCGGCGTCGGGAAGATTGACATCCAACAGCACCAAATGGGGTGCGAAGGCTGCAATGCGTTCGCGAGCAAGTTGCCATGAGTCTGCGCCATCGACTTCATAGCCAGCTTTACTCAGCTCTTTCACCAGCAAGCGATTGAGGACTGGATCGTCTTCTACAACAAGAATGGATGCGCGCATGGGTTTTCTCTCGTGAAGTGCATCAGTGAGACCAAAGGCCGATTGCGTTTTCTACGGATTGGAAGGCGCACTCGCACATACCAGAGTCAAGGTAAAGCAAGCTCCTTGGCCAGGGCGGCTAGTTACATCAATGCTTCCGCCGAAACGCTCCATGGCGGCCTTGCTGATAGCCAGGCCTAGACCCATCCCTCGTCGGCCGTCGACACGTCGGCTGAAAAATGGCATGAAAATCAAAGGTAGATCTTCTGCGGCTATACCGCAGCCCGTATCTCTGACTGACAAGCGAAATCGATTTTCGGCTTTGACTGGTATGCCAAGAATGTGGATATGGCCACCATCCGGCATGGCATGCAGAGCGTTGTGTACCAGATTGACCAATACTTGCCTCAGCTCTGCCTCATCACCCAACACGCTTGGCACAGGCTCCCAGTCTTCCATGGAGACATAAACGTTGCGTATCCGGCATTCTTCACGCAGCAGCGCCAATACATCGTCGACTGCGCAGGTCAGGTTGACTGGATGCAACGTTTCCGACGGCGCTTGGCTCATCTGCATCAAGCGCTGTGTGATCATGACGCAGCGGTCAATCTCATGGTCGACCAACTTCAGGTACCCCACCAGTTCATGGTGTTCCATCTGTCCCTTTTGTAGTCCACGAAGGCTGGCTTGGAGTGCGATTCGAATGGACGCCAAGGGGTTGTGGATTTCGTGTGCCACACCGTTGGCCAAGAGGCCGAGCGTAGATAAACGCTGTTGTTGCGAGAAGCGAAGGCTACGCTCCAGTGGTCGAAGAACTTCGATGACCAATGTGCGTCCATCTTCCATGATCAATGGCGCTGCATCGATATCCACATCGACGGTGCTTCCGTCCGCACGCCTCAAACTCATCATGCTACGCAGTGGACGGGTATGCTTCCGGACCTCCACGACCGGGCAGGTGATCAAGGTGCTTGGGCATGCCTCTTGGGAGCCACGGCTGACAAGGTGGCAACACTTGCCTACAAGCTCAGGAGGATTCCAGCCAAGCAAGTTTGCGTAGGCTTGGTTGGTCATATGGGCTTTGTTGCACAAATCCGGGCCGCAGCGGTAGTAGGCTCGGATGATGAGTGAGACGAACTGGGGTCGGCGCAAGTACCGCACCACAAACTG
>NZ_JBNDIT010000038.1:0-12739 GCF_050434545.1 Comamonas sp. 4034
CACCGAGCTGGGCACGCCCCAAACGGTGGCCGTGGCATAACTACGTCTGGGGTTTGGGGAGACTCAGTCCCAAACCGATTTATGCAACAAGGCCTTGGCGAATCGCTCTTGAGCTTTCGCAGGATCGTATTCATGCCATCCGTGCTTGCTCTTTTTGGGCTTCAAGCCGCGCAGCGCTTTTTTGCAAGCCTCTTCAGCAGGGGTTAGCTTGAACACGTTTTCGACAGAGCCGAACCGTGATACAGCCGCGTGCATTTCCTGTCGCTTCTTGATCGCATGCTTGGCGGCTTCTTCCAGCTCGCCAAACCCCATTGAGCCCATTGCCGCCATGAATGGGCTTCCATGCTGGCGCATCAGAATCTGGCCATAACGTAGCCCCAACTCTTTCATGGGTGTCTTGATCTTTGTCGCGGCCTCCAGCGCGTGACGGATAAGCCCCTCCTCACCTGTGCGCACACAGTCTTGAAGCCAGAGAACGGCGTCAATCTCGCGGTCGCCAGTTTCGTTCTTGGGCGCGGGCGTCTCCACAGTTGCCAAAGCTGTGCTGGTGCTGGTTTGCACTGGTGGCAAGACGAAAAGAGCACGCAATTCTTTGTTGTTCAACATCGGGGTTCCTTACAGGCGTTGGCGGGCGGCGCGTTCGACTTCGGCACGACGATCCAGACGGGCGCGGCGCTCAGCCCATTCGTTGCGCGCGTTGCGCCATACGAGGCTGCAGGCCCAGCGCGCAGCGGTGGACCACTTAGCACCAGCCCAGCGGCGCATCTTGAAGAGGCGGTATGCAAGGGAAAGCTGTTCAGCCATTGAAGGCCTCCGTTCGTATCAGTGGGTTGATCAGTGGCCGCAGGGTAGGCCTTCGCCTGGTGCTGGTTCGCGTTCTACGGGTGCGCCGCAGCTTCCGCAGCGCTTGGGTGGGGTAGGGGTGGGGTCAGCCATGTTGGGCTCCAGAAAAGAAAAAGCCCGCTGGTGTTGCGGGCTGGTGGGTGAATGGTGCCGGTCCCGTGAGGGCAAGCCAAGCGCGGAGAAGGACACGCTTGGACCGGCGAATCAATTAGTTCATTGACATGGAGGCTTTGGGCTATGGCCGTTTAGATACCGAGCAGAGTTGTCGCTCACATGGCACTCCATCGCCGTCACCGTCCATCTTGGTGTTTGGACAGTTTTGCAGGAAGAACGTAGCCTCTTGGCAGGATCTCATTTGTGAGCATCGAGTACGGCCATCACATTGAAAGTCAGAATTTTGTATGGCAGAAGAGCCCGCCTCTGTCGACTCAGTGGAAATTGAATCTTCTGAACTGTGCTCGACAAGCTGCGCCTGATATTGCGAGTAGATGGTCCAGGCCGCGAATAGGCTTATTGCAAACACGATGAGTCTGAACACCGATGTCCCCTGAGTAATTTCTAATTGATATGTGTAAATCCTATCGCATTGCTCATTGGAAACCTAAGCCCTCTGTCACAAGGCTTGGGTTTCCCGCCCGGATCCGCTCCGGGCATGGATACAGTTTTGGAAAGAGCAAGAGGGTGCGGAGACAGCTATCGTCTACTGCCTAAATGCAGGACCTCGCTGAACATCCTCACGCATCTGCTGTCGTCTCTCTTCCACAGGTACAGGTTTGCGATTCCGGTCTTCAATTGCCGCATTTGCTGGGGCTGTGAATTCAGGAATTTCCGACCTTTGGATGTCACCCTTGGGCATGTACGAAGGTTGCGCCTTAAAGTAAATGATCAGGGCGAGGATCGTGGCTATGGCGATCCATAACTTACGCTTCTTGTAAGTCATGAATCCGCCGACCAATACGATCACTAAAGGGATCAGGTTGATCAGCAGCACCATCACTGCTTACTAGCAGGAACGTTGAACATGATCGGGTTGTGACCTTGCGCGCCCATGTTGTACACGGGCAGCTGACCATTCCACTTCTCAGCCTTGATCTTCTCGATCTCTAGCTCTCGCAGCTTGATCACTCGGGGATCAACTGATTCCGCCAGCACCTTCTGGGCTAACGCCTCGGTTTCTGCCTTTTCCTTTTCAATAGCACGCTGCAGTCGAGCCTCTTGTAGCTGGGCGGTCAGCTTGACCTCTGTGACCTTGGCTTGTGCTTCTTCCTGCTGAATGGCTTCGCGTCGCTCGGCGGCGGCTTCTTGAGCCTTTGTGATGATCTCAGGGTATTTGAGTCCTGTGATGCCCACAAAGCGCACATTAAATGGAGTGCGTGCCCCGATAACATCACCCAGGCGGGTGGATAGCTCAGCATTGATCTTCTCGTTGCTGGAGGCAATCTGCGAAATGCTGTACTTTGAAAGGTACTCGCGGACTTCCTTCTGAATGATCTGTGACGCGTAGGTCTGGTAAATCTTCTGGTTCTCGATCACTGACAGTTGATCCGTCAGCTCCTTTGGACTGATCGCCTTGAACAGCTCCTCAGTCTTCTTGGGATTAATCGATAGCGTTGCCTGCACCGTCACGCCCAGGTTCAGTTGATCATCCGGGATAAAGATAGAAAGGTTCTCGGCATAAGCCTTGTCGGCGATATCCATGATCACCAGACGGTCGCAGTAACCCCAGCATTGATCAAGGCGGAACTTGGAGGTTGGGATCAGATTTTCCTGATAGCCATCCTTAGTCATGATCTTGCCGACATGGGCGGGAGGGACCTCGACACGCTGGCCACAGGCAACAAGTAATGTTGTCACTGCTGCAATGCAGGCCATGTTTCGCAATGATGTGAAGATACGCAATTACTCTCTCCTTGGAAAATTAGAGCTCGCTAAAACAGCTAGGAGGCAAGCGATTTAATGTGCTTTACCTCTGGAGCCTTCTGAGTTGTGCTCCATAACGCCGAGGCATTGTACTTAGGGGGGCTATCGCAGATTCGCTCCGGATAGGCGTGCTGGGATTCCAACCAACGTGACCGTCTCTATTCTCGGGCGTCTTCCCCTCACCAGATTCAACCTTGCAGGGTTACGGCTGGGCACCGCGCAGAGCAGCGGCCATGCCCACTGATGCAATTGAGCCGGACGAATGCCCCGCGTAGGTGGGACAAGCAACATCGGCTAGGCTGACTTTTTAAAGACCTGGTGAGGTGCTGGCGCGATCACTGGCACTCATCGCCTGGTGCAACTCTCGGCCTTCCGGCAAACCCCGCCTGTAGCATCCTTTCGGCTTTACCGGCTGCCGTGTCGCTCGCCGGGGGTGTTTCGCGGTTGTTGCTGCGATAAGTGAAATGTAAGTAGACTAACCTTATCTGTCAAGTTAACTTATAAAACTGATTAAGTTTGCTTACGAATGATTGCAGTTTTGTTCCGGCCTGTGACTGATTGGGCAACAAAAAACCGCCCGAAGGCAGTTGTCCGGTGCTGATGCAGAGTGTCTAGGCTTCTCGCTCTTCGAGCCAATGTGATCCGGCCCCGTACACCTCATTGCCCACTTCTACGAGAGTCTCAAACATGCAGCGGTTATATGCATTGTCTGGATGCCAGAGCCCTGCATAGACGGGGCGCCCCATTTGGTCAAACCTTCCGGAAATTTGCCATGCGACACGGATCTCTGCCATGCGCTTGGCGGAAGTGATTGGTTCAAGATGCTCTGTTGCGTTCATGATGTGGGCTGTATGGCGTGGCTATTTCCCAGACAGCCGATCCAGCCTTCTTCGCAAGCCTTCGCGGTAGAGTTGCCCACCGATCTCCGTGAGCACATTCATCGCATGCTCTGAGAGAGCGCTTTCTTCATTGCCCATGAGGCTGGCCAGTAATACCAGGGGTTCATCTGGATCACTAGGTGCGCCTTCCGCGTCGAGGTGCTCGGCCCGAGCACGGAACAGTTTGATGTAGGGGTCTAGTTGCTCGATCATGTCGTCCTCCTGCGGAAATGCTACATCACAGGCAAAAAAATGCCACCTTGAGGGCAGCAAAGTTCGCGGGATAAAAAGCCGACCTTGAGGGAGCAAGGATCTCGTGCAAGTTATAAGAGAGGGAGGGAGGAGAGCACGAACTCGGCGTAAAGCACTGACGTAATAGTAGCGTGAAGCTATGTGTCTGGGGTTTGCGTTTGTCACCTCTGTGCCACCGCTAGGCGAAAAAAAAGCCCGCATGATGCGGGCTGTAGCGTGGACTTCGCCAAATTGCTTCTCCATCTCACCTCTCGAAGCAATATAATCATAAATTAAATATATCAACAATCAATCCTTGATTGTTTAACTATTGTAAGTTGTGTGTAAGGCAGTCCTAGGCCTCATCAAGACGAAGGCGAAAAAAAGCCCGCGTGCAGCGGGCTAAGCACTTACAGCATGGTGCCTCCGCTCCCAGAGGCAAGGCGATGGTAGGGCAAGGCTGGGGAGGGCGCTTTGCTCTGGGTCAAGGTCGGCAATACTCAGGCCGAATGCTCTGGAGTAGTGGGTGCAAGGAGGCGAAAACGCTGGAAGCGAACACCATCGAACTCAACCTCGCCATCGGGCTGAAATCCCAGTCTTCCTACCCCTTTGATTCTTGTTCTTGAGTGCGGCAGAAGAATGGTTATGGACCCCAACCCCATGGTTGTGAATGCGCGTTTGACGATCTCCTCGTAGATAACTTTGCCGCTTCCCCAGAAGTGCGGGTGAAGTACAAGTGCGAGATCAGCATCGCCTTCCTCGTATTGCAATCCGCCCCAGCCTGCAAACTGATGATCAATGAAAAATGCCCAAGGGCCATAGCCGTGATTGTCCCACTGAGCATCCTTCTGTTTCACCCATACCTTCGCCTTCACTTCATCAAAATCTGGGCTGCCAAGAGGCATTTGGCGTAACACGTCAGGGTGGTTGTTGAGCGAGATGATGTCTTGCAGACTGACTTCGGTGAGTCGCTTGAACTCTAGGTCCATTGTTCTAAATTGAGTGATTGTTTTGCTTAAGGCGGTAGGCTATCAGACGAATAGCGGTCGGTGTGTGGCGCCATATCCCAATGAAGGGGCAAAAAGACCTCGCATCTCAGCGGCTATCGCAGCATAGCGAGCCCGCACTCAAAACCACCCCAGCCTAAGCGCGCAGAACAGCCCCACCCAGAGCAGCACAAATGCGACGAACACTGCCTTGATGTAGCTGGGCCAGCTCAAGAACACTTTCCAGATATTTTTGTTCTTCCAGGCCATGTGGTGAGGGCGTTTCTAGGGCTTGCAGCCAATTGGCGAAAGCTATATCATTTTTGCCGAGTCCTTGAGTGCAAATCAATGATTCACCTGAGAGCCCTTGCGATACTCCAGTCGCAGGGGCTTTCTTGCTTTAAGAGGCTACAGTGCCCTCCAGTCGCACCAGCCTCTGAGCCAGCGTCTCAGCGTCATAGAGCATGGCCTCTCGTAGTGTCGTACCCACACTCACAGGCCCGTAGTACACATTGAACGCCTTCGGTGCGGGTTGGTAGTGCCTGGCAGCCTCTCCGATGACATCTGCGATGGTGGGCTGCCACACCTCTCCAAGAAGCTCCCGGTCATCCAAGATCCTGCCGTGGTACTCGCCTTGGTCTATCTTCTCTATGCGGAGGGTGGGGAGCATGGGGGATCAAAGCCCACCAGTTCCGCTTTTGTCGCGCACTCTACCAATGATGGCGATATGTTCAGTGATCTGTGACCCCGATAGCTCTTCTTCCTTGTATGCCGGGTTATCGCTCTTGAGCACCAGCTCTCCGCTAAACCTTCGGTAGTACAGGCGCTTGATTCGCAACTCGTCTCCGTACCGGATGGCGTAGACCTTCCCGTCAATAATTTGCTCCAAGCTGTTTTCTGCCTCATTTACCAACACGGTATCGCCATGAAACAGAAATGGCTCCATGCTCCCATTCTTGACCTTGAAGCGCTTCAGCTTTTCCGGATTGAGTCTTTCATGCTGGAGCCATGACAGCCGGTATGTTGCGGGCTCTGATATTTCTTCCAACTCATAAGAAACCGCAACACCGCCGGGTCCAGCACTGAAATGAACTTTGTACTCTGGGATATTGATAAATCCCTCTGGCAGGTCATCTTCGGCGTGCAATGCGATTACTCCGCCCTTCTGCTGAGCACCTTGAGCCGCTCCCTCTCCAGTAGCTATCCATAACGCCTCGTACCGAGGAGACCCAAGGCGAAGCTCAATTGCCTTTGCCAACTTTGTAGCAGGGGCAATTTTTATGCTCTTTGTTGGGCCGTCCTTCCACTGTGTTACCGCTGATGACGAGACCCCCGCAGCATTGGCTATCTCGCCAACGCTCATTCCGGTGGCGGACATGATTTCTGCAATGCGTTCTTGAAGCGTATTCATAACTGTTAGCTTACTTCTTGTTAAGGTTAGTGTGCTTGCGAGTAATTTGTAAGAATGCTAACATTGCGGCACTATGAAAAAGCAAGACGCAATTCGACTCCTGGGCGGATCAGTCACTTCTGCTGCCAAGGCTATGGGTATCAACTCGCAGGCCATCTCTCAATGGCCTGAAGACCTAACACCGCGTTTGATTGACCGGGTTCAGGCTGCGCAGTGGCGCATTCATCAGGCCCGCCGGTCAAAGCCTTCTGCCAAGCAGGCCGCTCACGCCTGATGGCTTGCTTTCGCTAATTCCACCGAACTACAGCTAAACCGAATGAGCGCCTCCCCATTGCACCAATTGATCTGCAAGCTGGTTGTCTGCAGCAGGCGCGTTTTCGTTCCGGCCGCATCGACGTTAGTGCTCAGCACTGTGCGCTGCGATTCGTGTACGAGGGCTCCCAGCAGTTGCGGGAGGCAGCGGGTGGTGGAGGTGGTTTGCGTTTTCATGGGCTCAATCCTCGGGCATAGCGCCTTTCGAGTCCATGTCCGAAAAATGGAGATCCGGACATGAGTGCAGTTGATTGTGTAAGCCGCGGATTGAACAACTACCCCGGAGGCCGCGCCGCCATTCGCGCCCGCCTCTGCCCCGACAAGGTAGACGACTCATTCCGCAAAGAACTTTCGGGCGCCGCTACCCACAAGCTGGGCCTTGCAGACGGCATCGCCATTGCCGCCATGTGCTGCGAGCTGAAAACGCCTCACTGCTACGACCTGGCCAATTTCATCGCCCAGGAGTGCGGCGGGCGCTTCGAGCTGACAAGCGACTCCGGGCCGGTCGAACAAAGCCCGGTAGCCAAGGTTTCCACGCTGGTTGTTGAAACCTCTCATGTCACAGCCGTGGTGATCGACTCCATGCAGGACGGCGTGATCAGTGACAACGAGCTGGCAGAGATCGAGCGTGAGATTGCCGAAGCCGAAGAGGCATTGCGCAAGCTGCGCCAAGCGGCCCGCGCTGTGAACGCTGCAGGCAAGCCAGCCAGCGAGCGCCGCCATGTGGTCTTGACGGTGCGCACGATGCGCGAAGAGGTGCCTGCGGCCTAAAAGTTATGCCAACGACCAGGGTAGCTCCCGCAAAGCAGACCCACCACCTGCCGGTCGTTGGCCTTCTATCTGTGGTGTTCCTTCCTTTTTGTGGTGGACACATGACAACAGCAGTACAGCAACAAGATGAGATTCAAGTCACTTTCAACAAGGGTGGCCAGATCGTTATCTCTCAGGAAACTTCAGACCTCGAAAGGCCCACAAGCCATGTCTACGTGGCAACTTCCAACGTGGATGCTTTGATCCGCGCAATCCGTTTAGCAAAGCAGAAGGCGAAGGGGGAGGAGGGCTGACTATGGCTGGTGAATGGATCAAGTTTGATAGCAGCCTGCCAGAGAAGCCGGAGACGCTTGCTATTACCGCCAAGATGGGTTGGGACGACCCAGACTTGACCGTTGGCAAGCTCATGCGCCTTTTCCGCTGGTTCGATCAACACACCACAAACGGTAACGCTGCTGGCGTTACTTCATCGTTACTGGATCGCGTACTTGGCGTGACCGGCTTTACCGAATCTGTTGCTTCAGTTGGTTGGATTGTGATTTCTGCAGCCGGGATTTCATTGGCCAACTTTGATCGACACAACGGCGCAACCGCAAAAAGCCGCGCTCAGGGGGCAAAAAGGGCTGCAAATCACAGAAATAACGGTAGTAGTAACGGAAATAGTAACGCAGACAGCGTTACGGAGTCGTTACCTAGAGAAGAGAAGAGAAGAGAAATACCCCCTAACCCCCTAACGGGGGATGGTGAGGTGTCGCCGACAACGAACGCAGACACCCCCAAGGTGCCAACGGAGCCAGAAGGCTTTATCCGTTTCTGGCAAACGTGGCCCAGGTCCGAGCGCAAAGGAGCCCGGGGCAAGTGCTTGGAGACCTGGAAAAAGGCTGGTGCAGAGAAGCATGTCGAGGTAGTGCTGGCGCATGTCGAGCGAATGAAGGCAGGTGAGATGTGGACGAAGGAGGGCGGGAGATACGTGCCTGCACCCCTGGTCTACCTCAACAAGCGCTACTGGGAAGGGGCAGACGATGCAGATGAATTTGGCGACGGCTCTCCTCAGTCCAAACACGGGATGTACGTGTGATGCAAGGAATGGCCCAACTCCTGGACCTGCGGCGCAAGGGTTTCAAGCCCGCTTGTGCTTGCGTCTACGACGACAGCTCAGACCTCTTCAAGGAGGCGGCGCAGACGTGGCGCAAGGCTCCAAACCGCTCTGCAGGTGGCGTGCTCCATGCCCGGATACAGCTTGACGAAACAGACCTTCCGGAGCGCATCGATTTCCGTCCGCTGACCGGCCTGGAAGTTCACCTGTTGGGCTTTCGAGGCGATGAGCGAACCGTCCGGCTGTACGAGGCGATCAAGCGCACCGGGCCTCAGCTACTTGCAGCGCTGACCACCACCACCCTGATGATTTTCAAGAAGGAAACCGGCGATGAATTACATCCTAACCCCTGATGACATTGATTTCTCACTGTACGAGAAGGAGACAGACGCTCAGCAAAAGGTCAAGCCCGCCACGGACTACGTGCAGGAGCTGATTGACCGGATTGAGGCGCCTCCAGTTCGCCCTAACCACCACTACATGCCATGGGCCAAGACCTATGGCCTGTTCCAGTTCCGTCCGGGCGAGGTGACTGTGTGGGGTGGCGCAAATGGACAGGGGAAGTCCTTGGTGACTGGCTTTGTGTCACTGGGTTTGCTGGCGCAGGGTGAGCGCTGCTGCATCGCATCGTTCGAGATGAAGCCTATCCGGACCCTGGAGCGTATGGCTCAGCAGTTTTCTACAAACAACCCAAATGATCCCGCTTTTGCGGGCAGTGATGAAGCAAAGGGAATGCTGCTCGACCTCTATGGCCAGTTCAAGGATTGGGTGGAAAACCGTCTCTGGCTGTATGACCAGCAGGGCACTGTGACAGCTTCCCAGGTGTGCGCTGTGGTTCGCTACTGCGTCAAGGAGCTGGGTGTCACGCAAATGTTCATCGATAGCTTGATGAAGTGCGTACAGAGCGAAGACGACTACAACGGCCAAAAGATGTTCGTCGACGAGCTGACGGCCATTGCCCGTGACTACTCGATCCACATCCACCTGGTGCATCACATCAAGAAACCGCCGAACGAAGACCACAAGCCCGGCAAGTACGACTTCAAGGGAACCGGAGCTATCACCGACCAGGTAGACAACGTGATCGCTGTCTGGCGGAACAAGGCCAAGGAGAAGAAGCGGAAGGAGGGCCAGAAGGTGGAAGAGAAGGAGCCCGACTGCCTGCTGATCTGCGACAAGCAGCGCAACGGCGACTGGGAAGGACAGATAGCGCTTTGGTTTGACGAGGGCAGCAAGCAATTCCTGCCAAACCCGGGGCAAAGGCCAGTAGAAATTTTCGCTCTTGGTGGCGGTGGAATGTGAAGAGGAGGAGTGCTGATGACCAATAGCACCGAAATGCACTCACTGCTATGGAGCTACACACAGGGCTGCTTCCACATAGAGCCGCTGCGCACGATGTTGGAGAAGAATCTGCGTTCCTTTCTGAGGGGTTACGGCACAGACTTCGCCCCGCTTTTCTTTGGATCGGATGACGACTGTAGGGCGGCGCGGCGAGTGCTGGCCGAGCACAAGGAATGTTTGAGCGACCCAATGACTGCTGCGCCCGAATCAGTCACCGAGGCCAAAGCTGTGGGAGACCTCTGCGACGCCTTCATGGCGGACCTCATGAAACGCATGGCAAAACATCAACAGCACGCCAACCCAGCACCCCAATAACCGAAACGGAGGAGCAATGAAATTTGAAGAGCGATACACCACGGCAACAAATGCGACCAGTCTTGCAGATGAGGCGCACAAGATCGGACAAGTAGATGTGATCAAGGCCAGCGGCATGAGCGGCTACAGCGTGGCATCGCACTATCTGCGGCTGATCACCAAGCCGACACGCGAAGACATGGAGCGACTGTTTGCAGCGCTGCTGTTCGAGAGCCAGCGACTGAAACACCGAGGCGATCAGCATCACATTGTGGCGACTGCACTGGGGTGGCTGCTCAATCAGCAGTGCGGCACCTGCAAGGGCGCTGGCGAGATTGACCGCAAGGGCAGCGTCTATCGCTGTGGAAAGTGCAATGGGACGGGTTCACGCAAAGAGCCCAGCCATGCAGGCGTCTTGGCAATCATTGACCATGTTCGAGACTGCAGAAGCGGTCATTCGTCAAGACTGCGAAAGTTGCTGACGTAGACTCGAAATTGTGGTATTCTCATGCCCGTTGAGAGTTCTTTGAAACTCAAAGACCGCATGGCAGCTATATGCGCCACCAGCCTCAACCATTAACTACTCCTTTCGCTAGCGCCCGGGGCCGCGACTGAAGGCTGTTGATGGATAAACACGCTCAATTTTTTACCCTCCTGTTGGAGGGTTTGTCATTTCTGGGCCTGTCGTTCAATGGACAGGACTTCCGGCTACGAACCGGACGATGAGGGTTCGATTCCTTCCGGGCCCACCAATTCCGCCTACCGCCCAGGCGACGGCTAGGCATCGAGGGCCATTCCCTGTAGCAGGGCGTGGCCCTTGTCGTTTCCAGCCGCAGCAAGCGCGGTCCACTCCTGAGTGGTTTGATGGAGTGGTATCTTCTTCCTCAAGCTCATGGAGTGCTTGCAGAGCGAATCACGGTAACTTTACTTTTGTCAATTGTTGAATTTTGATGTGGCTCAAAGACTGGATAATCCGCATCCGCTCAACTACCTCTTAGCAATAGAGAGTTTGCCTTCCATAATTTGGAGGTGAGAATGCAGCCAGAAATTGTTGTTAAATCGCCCTCAGAATCAACACCCTGCACCATAGTTTTGGAGAAGGGGACAACCCTCATTGGCAGGGCAAAGGAATGCGGAATCTGCTTGGATGATCTCAGCATCAGCCGAGATCATGGCGCATTCGTTTACCACCTGGGTGTCTTGGTGATTGAGGACCACGGCAGTACGAACGGCACATTTGTCAATGGAATTCGGGTCAAGCGTCAGGTGCTGTACTCAGGCGACGCGGTGAAGGTTGGTGAGTTCGATATTGCAATCAAGATCGGATCGGATTTTGGTGAAGAGCTTCTGCGCGCTGCCTAATTCTGTACAGCATTACTAGGCTAGTGACTCCCTCTGAAGTAGACGGCAAGCGCAAGAATTACACAGACTGCCGACAGCCCGATAGCAAGGCCAAGTGTGCTCAACCCCATTTGCAAGCGTCTTTTCATATTCACCCTTCATGCATATGTAACTATCATCTATCAAGTTTCATGTTTTCATAGGTGAAAACAACTACTCGAATAGTAGATCTCGCAACTATGCATTTCCCATAAGGCCAGCCAAGTGCTGGCTTTTTCTTTTGGAGCGCGTCATGAACACTGTCAACGTGCGGCTATCAACGCAATTCGCCTGGTGGATGGTCCCAGCTGTATACCTGGTGGGCATCGCCTGCTGGTTGGCTGATCAGCCTCCGAATCAGGGAGCTATCGGTTGGCTGCTGAGCAAGGCGCTCCGGGTTGATGTGCAGGAGGCCCGATGAAATTCACTCCACGCAATGTTGACCGTGCAACTGTATTTGACGTTGACACCAAAGAGCAGCTCAAGCAGGTGCTCATGGTGAACACTGAGACCGGATCGGTAGTAGTGGCCAAGCAGCCGCTTCGCCTCAATCACAAGGGCTCAGTCGAACGGGAGACCATCCACTTCGATGCAATCCACCCCATCTATGGCGGAGGCACCAAGCCCTGCTTGTTTCACTGCTACGGGAGGCATTCATGAAGCCTGACCAAATCCGGAGCCAGACCCAGGCGCTGGTCCAAGCCATCTTTGATGTGCGCCCGGCTGTGCTCCGAATTGATGGCCCAAAGAGCGGACTATCTTCGCTCACGCTCACAGTGGAAATGTCACCTGATCTGATCCAAGCATGGGCGGAGAAGTGCAAAGAAATCCGTCCAGCACCCAATCCGTCGCCTATGGACGACTTAAGCATGGGGAGGGGAAAGCCATGAACCTAAGACGAAAGATAGCCCTGTGGTTGTGTCCTGAGTTGGGTGCGCACGAAGCTATTACCAGCCGAATCGCTTGGCAGACCCTTGCAAACGCAAGGGCTGCTAATAAGGCGATATCAAGACAAGTTGCAGGCTTTGGCGATATCGGGTCCAACTACGACAGCCATGGTTCGGCGGGTAGCCGCAATGGCCTCATCAGTCCAATTGGTTCCAAGTGAGTGGTCGTAGGAGCCCTGTGCAACTGCTTTCAGCGTGGCCTCAAAGTAAGCGCGAGAAGCGGGGTCGCGATTGACTGAACTGACCCCCAGAAGTTGGACAGTGGAATGTTAAATGCAAATTACAGCGAAACTAGCCAGATGTGCCAGTTCAAACTTGGCCACTTGATG
>NZ_JBNDIT010000039.1:0-12044 GCF_050434545.1 Comamonas sp. 4034
GCGTGGCAGGTCAGGGGCGCGGTGGCAGGTGTATTGACCTGGCCGGTGGGCGAGACGAAATCCGTGCCTGGGGTGATGGTGTTGGTCACGGATGGGGTGTTCACACAGGCCTGGCGACCTGCATCGGTATTGGGCCAGACCACGGGCACCGTGACAGAGCAGCCACCCGAAGGAATGCCAAAACCGGTAAGGCTCACTGCGCTGGAGCCCTGCGCAGCGGCCAGCGTACCACCAGTGCAGGTATTGGAGACTGCGCCTGAGCCAATCTGCAGGGGGGCGGGCAGGTTGTCGGTGAGGTTGACACCGGAGATGGCCACTGGCGTGCCGTTGGAGATCTGGATGGTCAATGTAGCGGTATTGTCCGTGCCGCCCAGATAGATATCGGCCTTGTCAAAAGACTTGGCCACCTTGGGCAGGCCGCAAGCGCCGTTTTCTGAGGTGGCGGCGTTGATGAATGCAGGCCCTACCTTGCCTTGATTGGCTACCCAGCCAGGGCCAATGAATGGAGAAGCATCCACCACGGCAAAGACGCATGCCCCATTGCCCCTGTTTGACTGTGCGGTTGGTACTAGCAGCCCATACACGCTATTCACAGCTGTTGAGCCAGCAGGGGGAAAGCTCGCTGGTGGCGTGCCAGTCGCCAGGTAAAGGGCATTGCTGGCGGGCACATTGTTGATATAGGTGATATCACCACCAACAAAAGGATTCAGGCCCGTGAAAGAGGATGCAAAAGGCGAGTTGGTGTTCAATGGAAACGAGGCAAATCCTGATGACCCGCCGCCCAGTGCAAATGAAGTTGCTGCGCCGCCATTCAGTGCCCTGACCATCTTGTCTGCATTCCCGCCATTGATTGCCTCGCAGCATCCGTCCACGAAAAAGACAATGGAGTTAGCCCATCGGTTTGCCACGGCGTTTTGGAGGACCGTCCAGTTGCTGTTGTCGATAAGGCTGTATGCACTGGCAATCAAGACGATGTCGTAGGGACCAGATCCCCCCGTGAAGGTGCTCTGCGAGATGGCATTGGCATTACTGAGGACGCTCATACGAGTGATATTCGATGCGCCCACAACTGCTGCGAATTCAGCTTGCAGGTTATCGAAGGCTCCTATGGCATCTGCCCGCTCTGCATTGGGCGCAGCGACATTGGTGGTCAGCATCAACACCTTTTGGGCAAATGCCATTTGTGAGCCGCCCCAGAGCAGCATGGCCGTGAGGAGAAGCCTCACAAAGCGTGTAGAAGTTCGCATATCTTTCTTGAAACCGATTTCACTCGCAAAACCACGCAGCCACAGGTGCCGGAAAGCCATGTTTGCGAGCTTGAACTTGACTGTGTCTGGATGTAGCAAGCATCTCCCTGTGAATGCCTGCTACACGACGCGGAGGAGATTTGATGCTCTTAAATTAGAAAAAAGCTATCAAATTCATCATATCAGTCTAAATTAAATATTAGAAATCGTCTATATATCAGCTGGATAGCCAAAGTGAAGCCTTATGTTTGCTCACAATAGTTCACGGTTCCGCTTTTCAGAAGGGGCCAGATTGGCGGCGTGGCAACTGGCAGGGCGCTTTCGGAGTGGGGGTGCGGGTATTCTGGCGAGCGGGTGGCGCCGTACTTTGCCCGGAGAGCGTCACCAAAAACCCAGTGCTGCGCTGGACTTGAGGATTTTTTCGTGGCCGGGGAGTCCATCTATTCAAGAGACCCGCGCTTTCTCGGAAATCGAGATGAGATGGAATGCGTGGACGGATGGCGGGGGGCCAGAGATGGAGTACTGCATCTGCTGCATACCGGTCAACGGCATGCATCGGTGGCCGATCACTCGTCGTCGCTCAGAAACCGTGATTCCAGACTGTGGGCGAATGATGCATTGCCGCTGATTGTCAAGCTCAGCTGCACCGCTTCGCATAGCGCTGCATCCGGTGCCACCAGACTGCGCTGCTGCACGTCCCAGTGCACGGCCAGTGCGTGGCCTGCCTTGCTTTGCAGCTGCAAGTCCAGATCCCAAGGGTGGCCGTGCTCCAGCGAGCCGGGCTGTCCGAATTGCGCGGAACACCACCCCAGCACCTGCTCGACCTCGGCCTGCAGCGCAGGCCAGCGCTCGGCGGTGGCGTAGGCCATGGCATCGAAGGTGGTGATTCCTTCGCCATCATCGCTGGTTTCAAAGTCCAGGTAGTTGAGCATATTCGAGGTCGTCGCAGATTGATCAACGATTTTATGCTATGTTTTCAGGAGTTTATCGTTTCAGAACAGGCAAGCAAAAGCATGGCATTGCAATGGACGGCGTTGGAGTTTTCATACCCAGGATCTGGGCCGATATTGGCGGGTTGGCAATGGCAGGCCGAGCCCGGGCTGGTGCAGCTGGTGGATGGTTACAGCGTGGGCAAGACCACCGCCTTGCAACTGCTGGCAGGTCAATTGGCTGCCCGTGGTGGTGGCGTGCTGGTGGATGGCCAGACGCCGGCACAGCTACAGGCCGCGCATGCGCTGTTCTGGCACGAACCACGCAGGCCGGACACCATGCCGCCCGATACCAGGACACTCGCGCAGTGGACCGATGCCCTGCGGGCCCATTTTCCGTATTGGGACGATGTGGCGCTCGCCGAGCTGCAGCAGGGCTTTGATCTGGTACAGCACTGGCACAAGCCGCTTTTGGCGTTATCGACTGGGAGCCTGCGCAAGGCGGTAATGGCGCTGGGCCTGGCAAGCGGCGCCCAACTGGTGCTGCTGGACGAGCCGCTGTCCGGACTGGACAAGCCTGCGCTGGCCTTTGTGCCGCAGGCATTGCAGCTTGCCGCGCAGCGCTTTGCGCAGAGCGGGCGCTACCTGGTGGTGGCGCACTACGAGCCATTGCTTGGTGCGGGGGCTGCCGTGCAGGTACTGGAACTGCCGTGTTAAGCGATTTTTAAGCTTTTTAGGCCTCTGGCGCTTGTCTGGTGAGCGCCAGTTGCTATCAATTTTTGTAAAATTTGGTGCCTTGCACGTTTCCCGCTGCCCAGTGGCAGGAGGGCACTGGATAATCCGGAAAACCGATTTTTAGAGGACGATTGTGGACACCTTGTTATTGATCAAAGCAGCCATCATGGGCGTGGTGGAGGGGCTGACGGAGTTTTTGCCGATCTCGTCTACCGGCCATTTGATCCTGGCGGGCAGCCTGCTGGGCTTTGACGATGCCAAGGCCAAGGTGTTTGACATTGCCATCCAGACCGGCGCGATTTTCGCGGTGATCCTGGTGTACTGGCAAAAGATCCGTTCGACCCTGGTGGCCTTGCCATCGAGCCGCCAGGCACAGAAATTCGCGCTCAATGTCCTCATCGGCTTTCTGCCTGCCGTGGTGCTGGGCCTGCTGTTTGGCAAGTACATCAAGGCGCATCTGTTCACGCCCACGGTGGTTGCAACGACCTTCATCCTGGGGGGCTTCATCATCCTGTGGGCAGAAAAGCGCCAGGTGGGCCATGTGCGCGTGCAGTCGGTCGATGAGATGACGCCGCTGGACGCCCTGAAGGTCGGCCTGGTGCAGTGTCTGGCCATGGTGCCCGGTACCAGCCGCAGCGGCTCCACCATCATCGGCGGCATGTTGATGGGCCTGTCGCGCCAGGCGGCGACGGACTTTTCGTTCTTTCTCGCCATTCCCACCCTGATCGGCGCTGGCGTGTACAGCCTGTACAAGGAGCGTGCGTTGCTGTCGATGGCTGATATTCCGCTGTTTGCCGTCGGCCTGATCTTTTCGTTCATCAGCGCCTGGCTTTGCGTGCGCTGGCTGCTGCGCTACATCGCCAGCAACAGCTTTGTGCCATTTGCCTGGTACCGCATTGTGTTCGGCATCATCGTGCTGGTGACGGCCGCTACGGGCGTGGTCACTTGGGCAGACAACTGACGCAGCGTCCCCGCACATCCCGTTGAACACCAAAGCCCGGCTTGCACAAGCCGGGCTTTTTTGTTGGTGAAAACGCGGTGGTGATGGATGGGTTGTCAGACAACAATGAACCGCCTTTGCAGAATGCAGCATTCCTGGTGTTGGGGGATACGGGTTTATCAGGGGGATGTCGTATGTCTGTGGCTTTTATAATTGTCCATATTATAAATTAATGTCCATATGGTGGATAAATGCCAGTAGAAACCACAGACCAGACCCCCTTGATGCCCTACCAGTACCCGAATCCTCCGGATGCCTTGCCCGAGATCGTGGTGGAAAGTGCCATTCCTACCGATGAGCGCCTGTGGGTGCCGCAGGCCGAGAATGTGTGGTTTCGCCCGCTGTGTCTCAATGCCAGCCAGGGCTACTGGATGAATCTGCTGAAGGTGCGCAAATCAGGTGTGTTGAGCCGCCACCGCCATCCGCAGGCGGTGCACGGCTTTGTGCTCAAGGGTAAATGGAAGTACCTGGAACATGACTGGTGGGCCAAGGAGGGCAGCTATGTGTTCGAACCACCGGGAGAAACCCACACCCTGTACGTGCCCGAAGACTGCGAGGAGATGATCACCTACTTCCAGGTCAATGGCGTGATGTACTACACCGACCCCTGGGGCAAGGGCATGGGTTTTGAGGACGTGTTCACCAAGATCGACATGTGCCGCAAGCACTTTGAAGCCGTGGGCCTGGGCGCCGACTACGTCAACCAGTTCATCCGCTAGGCCATGGACTGCAGCTACGATTTTTCCGGCCGTGTGGCCGTCGTGACAGGGGGCGGCAGCGGCATCGGGGCCTGCGTGGTGCAGGCGCTGCAAGCCGCCCATGCGCAGGTGGCGGTCTGGGATCTGCAGTCCGCCAGCGCAGGCCGTGTAGGGGGCGAGGGTGGCGCGCCACTGCGATGCGCCGCTGACGTGACCGACCCGGCCAGCATCCAGGCTGCGCTGGCGCAGACTTTGGCGCGGTATGGCCGGGTGGACATTCTGGTGCACAGCGCGGGCATGACCGGCCCGACCATGGCGCTCGATGCGTTCGACGATGCGGTGTGGAAAAGCGTGATCGACGTCAATCTTATCGGAACCTACAACGTCTGCAAGGCGGTGGTGCCCGTCATGCGCAGCCAGGGGTATGGCCGCGTGGTGCACATCGCATCGCTTGCGGGCAAGGAAGGCACGCCCAATGCGTCGGCCTACAGCGCGGCAAAGGCCGGTGTGCTGGCGCTGACCAAATCACTGGGCAAGGAGTTGGCGGGCACGGGCGTGCTGGTCAATGCGCTGGCGCCTGCTGCAGTGCGCACCCCGATCCTGGAGCAGATGTCGCGTGAGCATGTGGCCACCATGGTGGCCAAGAGCCCGATGGGGCGCCTGGGCGAGCCGCAGGAGATTGCCGCGCAGGTGCTGTGGCTGGCATCGGATGCCTGCAGCTTCAGCACCGGGGCGGTTTTTGATGCATCAGGTGGCCGTGCGACCTATTGAAACAGCACGACAAAGTACAACCAGAGGAGATCGTATGAACTTGAACCCAACGCGCCGTGGCGCGCTCCGGCTTGCTGCGGCAGGTGCCGGTGCCGTGTTGATGGCCCTGAGCGGCGCAGCGCCGGCGGCAGATTTTCCCACGCGCCAGATCGAGCTGATCGTGCCTTTCCAGCCCGGTGGCGGCACCGACGGCGTGGCCCGCGCCTTTGGCGAGGCGGCGCGCAAGCACATTCCGCAGAGCATTGTGGTGCTGAACAAGCCCGGTGCCAGCGGCGCGATTGGCTGGACGGACATGATCAACGCCAAGCCTGACGGCTACAAGCTGGCCGTGGTGACGGTGGAGTTGGTGACCTTGAAGCCCATGGGCCTGGCCAAGTTTTCGTACGACGACGTGACGCCGATCATCCAGTTCAATGCCGACCCGGCCGCCATCACCGTGCGGGCCGATGCGCCCTGGAACACGATCGAAGAGTTTCTTGCTGCATCCAAGAAGGAGCCCGGCAAGATGGGCGTGGGCAACGCCGGCAATGGCTCCATCTGGCACTTTGCCGCAACGGCGCTGGGCGACAAGACGGGCATCAAGTTCAACCACATTCCTTTCCAGGGCGCAGGCCCGGCGGTGCTGGCGCTGATGGGCGGGCATGTGGATGCCGTGGCCGTGAGCCCGGCCGAAGTGGCGCAGCAGTTGCAGGCGGGCAAGCTCAAGATGCTGACGGTGATGGCTGACCAGCGTGTGAAGAACTTTGACAAGGTGCCAACCCTGAAGGAAAAGGGCATCGACTTGAGCATTGGTACCTGGCGCGGCATTGCGGGCCCCAAGAACATGTCGCCCGAGGTGGTGAACTACCTCAAGACCGCTGCCAAGAAGACGATTGACGAACCGGCCTTCCAGGAAGTGCTGTCCAAGCAGAACCTGGGCTTTGTCTACCGTGACGGCGCAGCATTCCGCGACCAGATGATGAAGGACGCGACGTATTTCGCCGACCTCATCAAGCTGCTGGATATGAAGAACTGATCAGGACACTGAATCAAACGATCACTCCGTTGGTTTTGGCGAAGGCACGGCCTCCCGGTTCTTTTGGGCAGGCCTTCGCTTGTGCCATGGCGTGCACCACGAAGCTGGCGAGTAGCAGAAGCAGCAAGTAGCAGAAGTAGCAAGTGATGAGTACAACGTATCAGCAAGACCTGTTTGCAGGCAAAACCGCTTTGGTGGCAGGCGCCACACAGGGCATTGGCGCGGTGATCGCCAACCAACTGGCCACCATGGGCGCGCGCGTGGTGGCGCTGGGGCTGGGGCAGGGCGACGGCACCCTGTCGCCCGCTGTGGAAATGCGCGAGGCCGATGTGACGAAGCAGGACGATCTGGACCGCGTGCTGGCGGATCTGCCCACGCTCGATATCGTGTTCAACTGCGCGGGCATCATCAAGCGCGGAGAAGAGCACGATGTCGAGGTTTTCCAGCGCGTGCTGGAAGTGAACCTGACCGGCACCATGCGTGTGTGCGCTGCGGTGCGTGGCAAGCTCAAGGCCACGCGCGGCTGCATCGTCAACACCGCATCGATGCTGACCTTCTTTGGTGGGGGCCTGGTGCCGGGCTATGCGGCCAGCAAGGGCGGTATCGGGCAGCTCACCAAGTCGCTTGCGATTGCCTATGCGGCTGATGGCATTCGCGTCAACGCCATTGCACCCGGATGGATCGCCACGCCGCTCACCCAGGCGCTGCAGGATGATCCGGCGCGCGCAGGGCCCATCCTCGCGCGCACGCCACTGGGCCGCTGGGGCACCCCACAGGATGTGGCGCAGGCAGCCGTGTTTCTGTGCACGCCCGCAGCCAGCTTCATGACGGGGGTGATCCTGCCGGTCGATGGCGGCTACATGGTCAGCTAGCGGGCAATGTCCCTGCGAGGCTTGCAATGCCGCATTGTGAAGGAGCGCTGCAGCAGTCGTGGGAAACACGCCGGGCCTGCGGTATGCTTTGCGCTCGATTGGATGGACACATGGCAGCACCTTCTTCCCAGGCTGAAAACAGCGTCGCCGGCACGGCGGCGTTTTCCAAATTCATGCGCGTGCTGCAGCTGGTGGCCGACAGCCCCGAGCCGATTGGCATCGCCGAGTTGACCCGTGCCACCGGCTATCCGCGCCCCACGGTGCACCGCATGGTGGCGGCGCTGCAGGCTGAGCGCATGGTGGTGGAGGTGGGCAATACCCGATGCTGGACGTTGGGCCCGCGCCTGGTGCAACTGGCCAGCCGCAGCTGGAGCCGCTCCGGTCTGCGCATGGCTGCAGTCGATGCACTGCGCGCGCTGCGCGATGCCACTGGCGAGACCATCCACTTTGCCGTGCCCTCAGGCCAGAGCATGGTCTATATCGAAAAGCTGGAAAGCCCCAGTGCGGTGCAGATGTCCTCGCGCATTGGTACCAGCGTCAACCTGTATTCCACCGCTGTCGGCAAGGCCTACCTGGCCGCACTGGCCCCGCAAGCTGCGGCCGCCTTGATGGCGCAGCTTGCCTATGAGCCGCTGACAGCGCAAACGGTAGGCAATGCCGAGGCGCTGCAGGTGCAGGTGGATGCGGTGCGCGCACAGGGCTGGTCCACCGACGCGCAGGAGAATGAGGAAGGTATCTACTGCTTTGGCGCGGCCGTGCTGGGCCCCGATGGCAGCCCGGTGGCAGCCATCAGCGTCAGCACCCTGCTGTTCCGCCAGAAGGCGGACGTGCAGGCGGCCTATATCCAGCCGCTGCTGCACGCGAGCCGCAGCATTGCGCAGCAACTCGCGCAAAACCCGAACCTCGTGCACGGCTGAGCGAGACGTTGGTTCGTGAGCGCAGCGAATTCGCAGGTCCTGCCGCTTACAGCATCGTCTGCGAATCGGTGATTTTCTTGATCGGCTTGGCGTGGCTGTGCGTCGGCTGGATCGAGTCCGCAGCGTTGCCATGGTCCCAGCGCGGGTCGTCGATGCTGTCAAAGGCCTGGCGCAGCTTGTCGCCCCAGGTGCTGCGCACCATGCGGAAGTAGGCGTTGTGCTCGTCAATGCAGGCAATGTTGTCGCACTGCAGCGCATCGGTGTCGTACACCACCAGATCGAGCGGCAGGCCGACCGACAGGTTGGATTTGAGGGTGCTGTCCATCGACACCAGCGCGCATTTGGCCGCTTCGTTCAAGGGCGTGCGGGGTGTGAGCACCCGGTCAAGCACGGGCTTGCCGTACTTGGCTTCGCCAATCTGGAAATAGGGCGTCTCGGCCGTGGCCTCGATGAAGTTGCCGGCCGAGTACATCTGAAAGAGGCGCGGGCTCTCGCCAGCGATCTGACCGCCAAACACGAGGCTGCAGTTGAAATCGACACCGGCACGCTCCAGCGCCTTGCCGTCGCGTTCATACACATGGCGCACGGCCGCACCCAGCACGCGCGTGGCCTCGAACATGCTCTTGGCGTTCCAGATCGTGATCGGCGGGCCGCCGTTTTCGTCTTCCAGTTGCTGGGTCTGCAAGATCTCGCGCACGGATTGCGAGATCGACAGGTTGCCGGCTGACAGGAGCACCAGAAAGCGCTCGCCGCGTTTTTCGTACACCATCATCTTGCGGAAGGTGCTGATATGGTCCAGGCCCGCATTGGTACGGGAGTCGGAGAGGAACACCAATCCGGCGTTCAGTTTGATCGCTACACAGTAGGTCATGACTTGTCTGCGAGTCTTTTGAGGGAGTAGAGAAGATCGAGTGCGTCGCGCGGTGTCAGGGTGTCGGGCTGCAGTTCGCGCAGCTTTGCCTCCACCGCGCTGGGCGTGGGTACGTCGCTCGACGCAGGTTCGACAAAGAGGTCGACCTGCGTGTCGTTGGCGGCCTGGCGCGATTCCAGCGCCGCCAATGCATGGCGCGCGTGCGTGAGCACCGGCGCGGGCATGCCGGCCAGCTTGGCCACTTGCACCCCATAGCTGCGGCTGGCGGGGCCGGGTTGCAGCTCGTGCAGAAACACGATGTCGCTGCCCGCTTCGGTGGCTGCCACATGCATGTTGATGGCGTGTCTGGCCTTGGCAGGCAGTTCGGTCAGCTCGAAGTAGTGCGTGGCAAACAGCGTCAACGCGCGGGTTTTGTCGTGCAGGTGCGTGGCAATGCCGCTGGCCAGCGCCAGTCCATCGAAGGTGCTGGTGCCTCGGCCAATTTCGTCCATCAGCACCAGGCTGTTGGGTGTGGCGCTGTGCAGAATCTGCGCGGCCTCGGTCATCTCGAGCATAAAGGTCGATTGCGCATTGGCCAGGTCGTCGGCCGCGCCAATGCGGGTGTGGATGGCATCGATGGGCCCGAGCAGGCAGCGCGTGGCTGGCACGTAGCTGCCCATGCTGGCAAGCAGGGCGATCAGCGCCACCTGGCGCATATAGGTCGATTTACCGCCCATGTTGGGGCCGGTGATGATCTGCAGCCGCTGGTGGGTGGACAGGCGCGTGTTGTTGGCGATGAACGAGGCGTTGGAGGTTTCTGCCAGGCGGGCTTCCACCACCGGGTGGCGGCCGCCATCGATGTCGATGCAAGGCTCGGGCACGAACTGCGGGGCGCACCAGTTCAGCGTGAGCGAGCGTTCGGCGAGCGCACACAGTGCATCCAGCGACGCGATGGCTTGCGCTACCTTGCTGAGCTGGGCAACATGCGGCTGCAACTGGTCCAGCACCTGCTCGTACAGCCATTTTTCGCGCTGCAGCGCGCGCTCCTGCGCGGACAGGGCCTTGTCTTCGAAGGTCTTGAGTTCGGGCGTGATGAAGCGCTCGGCATTCTTCAGCGTTTGGCGGCGGCGGTAGTCGTCAGGCACCTTGCCAACATGGCTGCTGGTCACTTCAATATAGAAGCCATGCACCTTGTTGAACTGCACGCGCAGGTTGGTGATGCCAGTGCGCGCCTTCTCACGCGTTTCCAGGTCGAGCAGGAACTCGTCGCAATTGGTCTGGATGCCGCGCAGCTCGTCCAGTTCGGCATCAAAGCCGTTGGCGATCACGCCGCCGTCGCGCACCAGCGCCGCAGGCTCAGGCGCGATGGATCGGATGAGCAGTTCCATCGCATCGCGTGGCGGCTGCAATGCATCAAAAATCTGGTTCAAAAGCGGTGCTGGCGCAGAACCATTACGCGCCAGTTGCTCTGCTTTTTGTAGTGTCAGCCCCAGCGCCACCAATTCGCGCGGGCGCACCTGGCGCAACGCGATGCGGGCCGTGATGCGTTCGACATCGGAGACGCCCTTGAGCTCGGTACGCAGAATCTGCCAGGGTGCGGCTGAGGCAGCGCCACTGTCGCCACGCAGCACGCCAATGGCCTGCAGGCGAGCGCTGGCTTCGCTGCGGTCGCGGCTGGGCTCCAGCAGCCAGGCCTTGAGCAGGCGGCTGCCCATGCCGGTCTGGCAGGTATCGAGCAGCGAGAACAGGGTCGGGCTGTCTTCACCGCGCAGGGTTTTGACCAGCTCCAGATTGCGGCGCGTGGTGGCGGGCAGGTTGATGAGGGCATTATCGCGCACCACATGGATGCTGTGCACATGGGGCAGCGCGCGGCCCTGCGTGTGTTCGGCGTACTGCAGCAGCGCACCGGCTGCGGCGTGGGCCGCGTACAACTCTTGCGCATTCCAGGCCTGGAGGCTGGCAGCCCCCAATTGCTCCAGCAGCTTGCGCTCGCCGAGCTTTTCGTCAAACTGCCAATCGGGGCGCAGGGTGAGCGGGCAGGTCAGTGCGCCGCTGCTGCGCATCTGGTAGAGCTCTTGCTCAAAGCGCTGCGTGGCACCGGCGCTGTAGGCCACTTCGCTGGGCGCGATGCGTGCCATCCAGCCGGCCAGGTCTTCGTTGGTGCACTCGGCCATGAAGATCTTGCCCTGCGTGACACTGAGCCAGGCCAGGCCGCAGCGCGCGCGTGGCGCCTGGTGCACCACCAGCAACATGGCCTCGGCCTTGTCGCTCATCAATTCGCTATCGGTCACCGTGCCAGGGGTGACGACGCGCACCACCTTGCGCTCCACCGGGCCTTTGCTGGCACCAACTTCGCCCACCTGTTCGCAGATCGCCACGGATTCGCCCAGCTTGATCAGGCGGCCAAGGTAGTTCTCCAGCGCATGGAAGGGTACGCCCGCCATCGGGATCGGCTGGCCGGCCGACTGGCCGCGCTGCGTGAGCGTGATGTCGAGCAGTTGAGCGGCCTTTTCGGCATCGCCATAGAACAGCTCGTAGAAATCCCCCATGCGGTAGAACAGCAGGGTGTTGGGGTGGTCAGCCTTTGCAGCATGGTACTGCTGCATCATTGGCGTGTGCGCTGAAAAATCAGCTTTTGTAGGTGCTTGAACTTCTATGTTTTTCAATCTCATCTATTTGTTTTTATTGGAATAAATCCAAATATCAATGTCCGCTATCGATGAATCTACATCTGACTTGCATGGGCCTGCACTGATTAGAATAGCGTAGGAAAAGAGAAGTTCTTTAAATCATCCTACGCCGGTGCGGTTGGTACGCTATAAGTCCTACGCTTGGCTATCTACATCTAATGGTACGCCATGACATTTGACCATGGGCCGCAAAGCTGTTTAAAACGGATGAACATATGACTGTACAGTGGCCTTGTTGCATAAATCGGTTTGGGACTGAGTCTCCCCAAACCCCAGACGTAGTTATGCCACGGCCACCGTTTGGGGCGTGCCCAGCTCGG
>NZ_JBNDIT010000040.1:0-10388 GCF_050434545.1 Comamonas sp. 4034
CCAGTTTGTGGTGCGGTACTTGCGCCGACCCCAGTTCGTCTCACTCATCATCCGAGCCTACTACCGCTGCGGCCCGGATTTGTGCAACAAAGCCGTTCCATCCTGCCGGTGATCCTGCCGCAATTGATCACCATCACGGTGCTGGCCATCGTCGTTACCGTGATCCACGGCTCAATCCTGGACTGGAAGGTGTCGCTGAACTTCGTGCCTTTCTCGTTGATCGGCCTGACGCTGGCGATTTTTCTCGGCTTTCGCAACAGCACCTCGTATGCCCGGTTCTGGGAAGCCCGCACCCTGTGGGGCGTGCTGCTGGTGGAAAGCCGCCACCTGACGGCGCAGGCGCTGGCCGTGGTGGGTGACGAGGCAGGTGACAGGGCCCATGCAAAGCTGCTGGCACAGCGCCTGTGTGCATTTGCCTATGCGCTCAAGCACCAGTTGCGCGAGAGCGATGCACGCACCGAGCTCTCGGCCTTCTTGCCGCCGGGCGATGTGGAGCGCGTTGCCGGTGCGCGTTTTCCCGCCGCGATGGCGCTGCTGCTGGTGCAGGAGTGGGTGGGCGAGCAGTTGCGCAGCGGCAAGGTGGCGGTGGCCGTGGTGCCCGCGCTGGAGCAATCGCTCGCACGCCTGGGCAATGCGGTGGGTGGGTGCGAGCGCATTTCGGGCACGCCGATTCCGTTCACCTATTCGGTCATCCTGCACCGCTGCGTGTACATCTACTGCTTTTTGCTGCCCTTTGGCCTTCTGGACACGATCGGCCCGATGACGCCGGTCATCGTTTGTTTTCTGGGCTACACCTTCTTTGCGCTGGAGGCCCTGGGCGCCGAGCTGGAGCACCCCTTTGGCCTGGCCGCCAATGACCTGGCCCTGGGCAGCCTGTGCTACACGATCGAATCTTCGGTGCTGGAGATGGTGGGCGAGCCGCCGCGCACGGCCAAGCCCGAGGTCAGAGACTGTATTCTGCTGTGATTGCAGCTGAGATTGATGCAAAAAGCAATCCTGGCGCTTACCCAGTGGGCGCTTGATGCTATTGTTTTGATAGTTTTTCGCGGGCTCAGGCAGGGCGCTCCGCCTCGGCCCGCTCCAGCAGAAAGTCGATCATCGTTCGCACGGCCTTGGTCTGGTGGCGGTTGGGCATCCACAGCAGGTACATGTTGTTGCCGAAGATGCTCAGCCGCCAGTCGCGCAGGGTGGTGACGACTTCGCCGCGTTCCACCTCGGCGCGGATCACGTAATCGGGCACGATGCCCACGCCCAGCCCGGCCATGATGCCCTGGCGCAGAAACGGAAAGTGCTCGGAGATCAAGGTGGGCTCCAGCCGGATCTCCTTGCGCAGCTCGCCCTGGTAGGCGCGCACCAGCAACTGCTTGCCGACGACGCCGCTGGTGATCAGCGGTACATGGCGCAAGTCCTCGGGCTGTTGGGGCAGCATGTTCTGGCGAGCGTAGTCAATGCTGGCGCAGGCCACGTAGTTCATCTCGCCCATGTGGCGCGCCACCAGGCTGTCGGGCGGCGTGGGCAGCACGCGCACGGCAATGTCCACTTCATCGCGCACGAGGTTGTCCACGCGGTTCTCGAAAATCAGGTCCAGCACGATGTCGGGGTATTGGCGCTTGAAGGCGATCAGCCAATCCGTCATTACCAACTGGCCATAGCCGCTGGGCACGGCCAGCCCCACGCGGCCCTGCAACCCTTTGCCCAGGCTGCGAATGGTTTCACCCGCCGCAGCCAGCTCGTTGCGGATGGCGTGGCCGTGTTCGTACAGGCGCAGGCCGACTTCGGTGGGCTCCACCCGGCGCGTGGTGCGGCGCACCAACTGCACGCCAACGGTCTTTTCCAACTGCGTGAGGTGGTAGCTGACATTGGCGCGGCTCATCTTCAGCTTGGAAGCGGCGCGGCTCAGGTTGCCTGCGTCGATGATTTCCACAAGCAGTGTCAGGGCGGAGTGATCCATAAAGCAAGTGATTGTTCAAATTCCTTTGACAGTCTGTCAATGATCTATGTGATTGTCAAATAAGCCTGCCGTGGCTGACAATGGGTTGAAACTTCGGTTCCATTCATACCCAGGAGACATGCATGAGCGCAGAGAACGCCGTTGTGACCACTGCCCGCGAAGGGCGCGTGCTGGTCGTCACCATCAACAACCCACCTGTCAATGCACTGAGCCAGGCCGTGCGCCAGGGACTGGCCGATGCCGTGGCCCAGGCCCAGGGGGATGATGAAGTCAAGGCCGTGCTGCTGGTGGGCAGCGGCAAGGCCTTCATTGCGGGCGCCGACATCCGCGAGTTTGGCAAGCCCGCCATGCCGCCCAGCCTGCCGGATGTGCTGATGCAGCTGGAGAGCAGCGACAAGCTGGTGATCGCCGCCATCCATGGCCCGGCACTGGGCGGGGGCCTGGAAGTGGCGCTCTCCTGCCACTACCGCCTGGCCGTGTCGGGCGCCAAGCTGGGCCTGCCCGAAGTGCAACTGGGCCTGCTGCCCGGCGCTGGTGGTACACAGCGCACGCCACGCTTGATTGGCGTCAAGGCTGCGTTGGACCTGATGCTGTCGGGCCGCCATGCCGGAGCCGAAGAGGCGCTGGCCATGGGCCTGGTGGACCAGGTGGCGCCTGCGGGTGCCGACGCGCGCAGCGCGGGCCTTGCCTACGCCAACCAACTGCTGGATGACAAAGCCCCCGTGCGCCGCACCCGCGAAGCCGCAGCCCTGGCCGACAAGGCAGCTGCGCAGGCCGAGCTGGACGCCGCCAAGGCCGAATCGGCCAAGAAGAACCGTGGCCTGTTCTCGCCCGGCAAGATCATCGAGTGCGTGCAGGGCGCGCTCGATCTGCCATTTGACGAAGGCATGAAGAACGAGCGCAAGCTGTTCGTCCAGTGCCTGGAGAGCCCCCAACGTGCAGGGCTGATCCACGCATTCTTTGCCGAGCGCGAAACGGCCAAGATTCCCGAGGCCAAGGCCGCAGCACCCCGCGCGCTGAACACCATTGGCGTGGTGGGCGGCGGCACCATGGGTGCGGGCATCACCGTGGCCGCGCTGGATGCAGGCCTTCCTGTGGTGATGGTCGAGCGCGATGACGAATCCATCGCCCGTGGCCGGGCCAATGTGGAAAAGGTCTACGACGGCCTGATCGCCAAGGGCCGCATGACGGCCGAGAAGAAGGCCGCCATCATGGCGCGCTACAGCGGCAGCACCGACTACGCGGCGCTTGCCCAGGTCGATCTGGTGATCGAGGCCGTGTTTGAAGAGATGGGCGTCAAGAAGGCCGTGTTTGCCGAGCTGGACAAGGTCTGCAAGAGCGGCGCGGTGATCGCCACCAACACCTCGTACCTCGATATCGACGCCATTGCCGCCAGCATCTCGCGTCCGCAGGATGTGATCGGCCTGCATTTCTTCAGCCCGGCCAACATCATGAAGCTGCTGGAGATTGTGGTGCCCGCCAAGGTGAGCGCCGATGTGGTGGCCACCGCCTTCGAGCTGGCCAAGCGCATGAAGAAGATTCCCGTGCGCGCCGGTGTGTGCGATGGCTTCATCGGCAACCGCATTCTGGCCGTGTACCGCGAGGCGGCCAACTACCTGATGGAAGACGGCGCATCGCCCTACCAGATCGACGAAGCCGTGCGCGAGTTCGGCTACCCCATGGGGCCGTTCCAGGTGGCCGATCTGGCGGGCGGCGACATTGGCTGGGCCACGCGCAAGCGCAAGGCCGCCACCCGCGACCCCAAGGCCCGCTACGTGCAGATTGCTGACCGGATTGCCGAAAAAGGCTGGTTCGGCCAGAAGACCCAGCGCGGCTACTACCTGTATCCGCAAGGCGCGCGCGCTGGCCAGCAAGACCCGGAAGTGCTCGCCATTGTCGATGCCGAACGCCAGCGCGCCGGTGTCACGCCCCGCAGCTTCAGCAATGAGGAGATCATGCGCCGCTACATGGCCGCCATGGTGAACGAGGGCGCGAACGTGGTGCGCGAGGGCATTGCGCTGCGCCCGCTCGATGTGGACGTCACCTTCCTGTATGGCTACGGCTTTCCGCGTTTCCGTGGCGGCCCGATGAAATGGGCCGACATGGTGGGCCTCGACAAGATCCTGGCCGACATCCGCGAGTTCGCCAAGGAAGACGCGCTGTTCTGGAAGCCTTCGCCCCTGCTGGTGGAGCTGGTGGAGAAGGGCGAGAACTTCGAGAGCCTGAACAAGGCGGTCTGATTCCATTTCTAAATCGAGCGATCACCTTGTCGGCCTTGCCTTCGCGTGCTCGCTTGATGGATTCATGGAATGGCTGGCCAGGACGCCGAGGTGCAACCCGGGGGCGTTCCAAATCGCCAAACCCTGGGTTGCTATATAAAAAATAGCTGCTGGCGCGCATGTAACAAGCACTGGCGGCATCAAACATCAAAATCAACGGTCGAACAGACCCAAGGAGACAACGCAATGCGTGAAGCCGTCATTGTTTCAACCGCCCGTACGCCGCTGGCCAAATCGCACCGTGGCGAATTCAACGTCACCCCTGGCGCGCAACTGGCTGCGTATTCCATCACCGCAGCGGTCGAGCGCTCTGGCATCGACCCGGCCCTGATCGAAGACGTGGTGCTGGGCTGCGGCTACCCCGAGGGCACCACCGGCCGCAACATCGGCCGCCAGGCTGCTGTGCGCGCGGGCTTGCCCATCAGCGTGGGCGGCACCGTGGTCAACCGTTTCTGCGCCTCGGGCCTGCAGGCGATTGCATTTGCGGCTGGCCGCATCATTGTGGATGGCGCGCCCGCCATGGTGGCAGGCGGCGTGGAGAGCATTTCGCTCATCCGCTCCAGCAACACCAACCCGGCAGACGCCGACCCCTGGCTGGTGGAGCACAAGCCCGAACTCTTCATGGCCATGATCGACACCGCCGATGTGGTGGCCCAGCGCTATGGCATCAGCCGCGAAGACCAGGATGCGTTCTCGCTGCAAAGCCAGCAGCGCACGGCAGCCGCCCAGGCCAATGGAACCTTCGACAACGAAATCGTGCCCTGCGCCGCGCGCATGGCCGAGAAGAACAAGGAAACCGGCGAAGTCACCTACAAGGACGTGGTTGCCACCATGGACAACTGCAACCGTCCCTCAACCACCCTTGAAGGCCTGGCCAAGCTGGAGCCGGTCAAGGGGCCGGGCAAGTTCGTGACTGCTGGCAATGCCTCGCAGCTGTCGGACGGCTCGGCCGCCTGCGTGCTGATGGAAGCCAAGGAAGCCGCCCGACTCGGCCTGTCGCCGCTGGGCGCCTTCCGTGGCATGGCCATTGCTGGCTGCGAGCCTGACGAAATGGGCATTGGCCCGGTGTTTGCCGTGCCCAAGCTGCTGGCGCGCCACGGCCTGACGGTGCAGGACATCGACCTGTGGGAGCTGAACGAGGCATTTGCCTCGCAGGCGCTGTACTGCCAGCGCAAGCTGGGCATCCCGATGGATCGCCTCAACGTCAACGGCGGCGCCATCTCCATTGGCCATCCCTTTGGCATGACCGGCGCGCGCCTGACGGGCCACATCCTGCTCGAAGGCCAGCGCCGCAAGGCCCGTGGCGAGAAAGTGAAGTGGGGCGTGGTGACCATGTGCGTGGGCGGCGGCATGGGCGCGGCCGGCCTGTTCGAGATTTATTGACCCCTTGAGGCGCTGCGGGGCGGCCCTTGCTCGGCGTCACGTAGATCGTGCAGCGGAGAGTTTGAGATGTGCAGGCCTTGCCTGCCCACGGTTACTGAGGAGATAGCAATGGATTTGCAATTTACCCCCGAAGAAGAAGCGTTCCGCGCCGAAGTGCGTGCGTTTCTGAAAGACAGCCTGCCAAAGGAACTGGCCGCCAAGGTGAAGGCAGGCCAGCGCCTGACGCGCTTTGACCAGGAAAACTGGCACGCCATCCTGAACAAGAAGGGCTGGCTCGCCTACCACTGGCCCAAGGAGCATGGCGGCACTGGCTGGTCGCCCGTGCAGAAGTTCATCTTTGACGATGAATGTGCCATTGCAGGCGGCCCGCGCCTGGTGCCGTTCGGCTTGTCGATGCTCGGCCCCGTGCTGATCAAGTACGGCAACGACGCGCAGAAAAACCACTGGCTGCCGCGCATTCTGAACGGTGACGACTGGTGGTGCCAGGGGTACTCCGAGCCCGGCGCAGGCTCCGACCTCGCTTCGCTCAAGACCACGGCCGTGCGCAATGGAGACCACTACATCGTTAACGGCCAGAAGACCTGGACGACGCAGGGCCAGCACGCGAACATGATGTTCTGCCTGGTGCGCACCAACAAAGAGGTCAAGTCGCAGCAGGGCATCAGCTTCGTGCTGATCGACATGAAGCAGCCCGGCGTGGAAGTGCGCCCCATCCGCACACTGGACGGCGACAAGGAAGTGAACGAAGTCTTCCTGACCGACGTCAAGGTGCCGCTGGAAAACCTGGTGGGCGAGGAGAACAAGGGCTGGACCTATGCCAAGTACCTGCTGACCTACGAGCGCACCGGCATCGCTGGCGTAGGCTTCTCGATGGCCGGGCTGGAAAAGCTCAAGGTGATCGCCCAGCGCGTGCAGCGCAATGGCAAGCCGCTGATCGAAGACCCGCAGTTCGCCACCCGCATGGCCAAGGTCGAGATCGAGTTGCTGAACATGGCCACCACCAACTTGCGCGTGATTGCCTCGGTGGCAGGCGGCGGTGTGCCGGGCGCGGAAAGCTCCATGCTCAAGATCAAGGGCACCGTCATCCGCCAGGAACTGCTGTCGCTGGTTCGCCGCGCCATGGGCCCGTATGCGCTGCCCTATATCGAAGAGGCGCAGTTTGCCGAATACGCCGATGAACCGGTGGGGCCTAAGGAGGCGGCCACTGCGGCAGCGGCCTACTTCAACTACCGCAAGCTGTCGATCTTTGGCGGCTCGAACGAAATCCAGCGCAACATCATCTCCAAGATGATCCTCGGCCTGTAAGGAGATTTTTATGAACTTTCAACTGGACGAAGACCGCCGCATGCTGGCGGATGCGCTGAACCGCTACCTGAGCGAGCAGTACGGCACCGAATACCGCAACAAGGCTGCGTACGGGGCCAAGGGCTTCAGCGCCGAAACCTATGCCAAGCTGGCCGAACTGGGCGCCATCGGTGCGCTGTTCAAGGAATCTGACGGCGGTTTTGGCGGCGAAGGCGTGGATATCAGCGTGGTGTTCGAGGCGCTGGGCAACCATCTGGTGGCCGAGCCCCTGCTGGGCGCGCTGCTGGTGGGCCGTGCGCTGACCGAAGCGGGCACCGACGCGCAGAAGGCACAGCTCGAAGCCATCATTGGCGGCGAGACGATTGCGGCGCTGGCGCATGACGAGCCTGCCAACCATTACGAGCTGAACCGCGTGGCCACCACGGCCAAGCAGGACGGCAACGGCTGGGTGCTGAACGGCAGCAAGGCCGTGGTGCTGTTTGGCGACGAGGCGCAACTGCTGCTGGTGTCTGCACGCACGGCGGGCGCTATGGACGACAAGGCCGGTATCTCGCTCTTTCTGGTGCCGGGCGATGCCGCAGGCATCACCCGCCGTGGCTATGGCCGTATTGACGGAGGTCATGCTGCCGAGGTGGCGCTGGCCAACGTGAAGGTAGGCGCCGATGCGCTGCTGGGCAAGGCGGGCGAAGGCCATGCCCTGTTGGAGCGCATCACCGGCTTCGGCCTGCTGGCGCTGGCTGCTGAATCGCTGGGTGCAATGGACGTAGCCAAGAACCACACGCTCGAATACCTGCGCACGCGCAAACAGTTTGGCGTGCCCATCGGCAGCTTTCAGGCACTGCAGCACCGCATGGCCGACATGCTGCTGGAGGCGGAGCAGGCGCGCTCGGCCGTCATCAACGCGGCTGCGGCGATCGACAGCCCCGACGCCATCGAGCGCGAGAAAGCGCTCTCGGCTGCCAAGTACAGCGTGGGCCAGATCGGCACCCTGATGGCGGAAGAAGCCATCCAGATGCACGGCGGCATCGGCGTGACCTGGGAGCTGCCGCTGGCGCACTACGCCAAGCGCCTCATCATGATCGACCACCAACTGGGCGACATGGACCACCACCTGGCGCGCTACATGGAGCTGCAGGCCCAGGAGCGCGCTGCGCAAAATACCCGCAAGGCCGCCTGATGAGCACCGCAGGCAACGCACAACCCGCGCTGCTGGCGCGCCGCGAAGGCGGCGTGCTGGTGCTCACCAACAACAACGAGGCCGCGCGCAACGCACTCTCGCCCGATTTCTACCTGGGCTTGACCGAGGCCCTCAAAACCGCTGCCACTGACACCACGGTGGGCGCCATCGTGCTGACCGGCGCGGGCGGGCATTTCTGCTCTGGCGGCGATCTGCGTCGCATCGCCACGCGCCGTGAGCAACCGATTGAAAAGCGCCGCGAACTGCTCGAAGGCCTGCACGACCTGGTACGTGCACTGCGCGACTGCCCCAAGCCGGTGATTGCAGCCGTGGAAGGCGCGGCAGCCGGTGCGGGCCTGTCGCTGGCCATGGCCTGCGACATGATGGTGGTGGCGCGCAACGCCGTGTTTTCGGTGGCCTATGTGAAAGTGGGCCTCTCGCCCGACGGTGGCGCCACGGCATTTCTGGCCGAACACCTCTCGCGCCAGTTGCTGACCGAGATGTGCCTGACCGGCGACCGCGTCAGCGGCGAGCGCATGCAGCAGCTGGGTGTGGTCAACCGCCTGACCGAGCCTGGCGCTGCCCTGCAGGAGGCCGTGGCCCTGGGCACCCAGCTGGCCAGCGGACCGTTGATGGCCATGGGCAGCATCAAGCAGCTATGCCGCGCTGCCTACAGCCAGACGCTGGAAGCGCAGCTGGATATGGAAGCCGAGTTGATGGTGCGCGCGCAAGGCGGGGATGAAGCGCTGGAAGGCATCACCGCCTTTCTGGAAAAACGCCCGGCAGATTACGTGAAGATTCGAAAACAATAGCTGATAGCGTAGGTGGGATGGGCGCTAGCGCACGATTTCATCACAAGGAGACATGCAAATGGGTGAAGCCCAAACTCAAACCAGCGCCGATTGGCCGTTGACCGGCGTCAAGGTGCTCGACCTCTCCCGCGTATTTGCCGGGCCCCTGTGCGGCATGGTGCTGGGCGACTTCGGCGCCGATGTGGTCAAGGTGGAACACCCTGGCCGAGGCGACGACACGCGCGACTGGGGCCTGCGCATCGGCAAGACCGAAACCACCTACTACAACAGCATGAACCGCAACAAGCGGTCCATCACCGTCGATCTGCAAAAGCCCGAAGGGCTGGCGCTGATCCTGGAGCTGGTGCCGCAGTTCGATGTGGTGATCCACAACTTCAAGTTCGGTGGCGCCGAGAAGCTGGGCCTGGGCTATGAGCAGATCAAGGCCGTCAAGCCCGACATCATCTACTGCTCGGTCACTGGCTACAACACCGCCACGGAAGAAGCCGCGCGCCCTGGTTACGACATTCTGGTGCAGGGCGAAGCAGGCCTGATGGCGATGAACGGCGAAGCCAGCCAGCCACCTCTGAAGTTCGGCATGGCCGTGGTGGACATGACCACCGGCCTGTACGCCGCGCAGGCCGTGCTGGCTGCGCTGTTTGCACGCGAGCGCACCGGCCGGGGCCGCCAGATCGAAATGTCGCTGTACGACAGCGGCGTGATGGTGACGGGCTACTACGGGCTCGATGCGCTGCTGATGGGCAAGGACCCCGAGCGCTACGGCAATGCCCATCCGTCCATCGTGCCCTACGGCATGTTCTATGCGTCGGACGGGCCGCTGATCATTGCCGTGGGCAACAACGCGCAATTCGAGAAGTTCTGTCGCCAGGTGGTGATGCGCCCCGACATCGTCGAAGACCCGCGTTTTGCCACCAATGTGGAGCGCGCCAAGCACCGCAAGCTGCTGCTGCCGATGATCATCGAACTGCTGGGCACGTTCGAGCGCGCCACCTTGCTCTCTCGCCTGCAGAAAGCCGGAATCCCGGGTGGCGAAGTGCTGGGGCTGCACGAGGCGCTCACCTCACAGCGCACGCAGGACAGCGGCGTGGTGCAGCAGATGCCGCACCCGGTGGCCGGATCGACCCATGTCATGGCGCCTCCCTATCGCATGGATGGCGAGCGTCTTCCGATTCGCCATGCGCCACCCACTTTGGGCGAAGGCACGCGCGAAGTGTTGCAGAATTTGCTGAACATGACCGACGAGCAACTGCAGGCCTTGAAGGCGCAGGGCGTGCTGACGCTGCCCGAATGATTCTGCCTGGTGAATGCTTTTGATTTGATAGCTGTTTGCGCTTGATGGACGGGCGATGACAGGCTTCTTGATGATTAACTTTAGAGGATAGCGACTATGAAAGTACTGGTACCCGTCAAGCGCGTGGTGGACTACAACGTGAAAGTGCGCGTCAAAAGCGACGGCACGGGAGTGGACATTGCCAACGTCA
>NZ_JBNDIT010000041.1:0-9560 GCF_050434545.1 Comamonas sp. 4034
CACATCAAAAAGTGCCAAAGTGGTGGGAAGTCCTTCGTATTCAAATCCGGGCCGCAGCGGTAGTAGGCTCGGATGATGAGTGAGACGAACTGGGGACGGTGCAAGTACCGCACCACAAACTGGAAGGCGTACAACGCAGCATTGAAGGCCCTGACCATCTGGCTGGACTTTGGACTGCAGTGGTTGGCCCCTCCAAGCGGCAAGCGTGGCCGCAATCGCACCTTCTCAGATGCTGCTATCCAGTTTTGCCTGACCATCAAATGTCTGTTCGGCTTGCCTCTGCTGTATTGACCTAGCACTTTCTGCACAGGTCAGGCCGCTAACGCATATGCCTCAGCGGGGGTCTTCATTTTCAGCGCCTGGTGAGGGCGCCGGTGGTTGTACCAGCCGATCCAGTCTGCAATCACGCGGCTGGCGTGCTGCAGGGTTTCAAACCGGTGGCGATGCACGCATTGGTCCTTGAGCGTGCGAATCACGCGCTCAACCATCCCATTTTGCTCGGGACTGTAGGGCGTAATGAACTCCTGCTGCAGTCCGTAGCTTTTGACCATGGCTGTGTAGCTGCGGCTGGTAAATACCAGGCCGTTATCGGACCTCAATAGGAGTGGATGCTTGACCTTGCCCAGGCATCCATACCGCGCGATCAGGGCTTGCTCCAGCGCTGATTCAGCCGTCTTGGACTGGCCGCTGCGGCTCAGGTGCCAACCCAGCAATTCACGGCTGTAGCAGTCGATCACCAGGGCCAGTGAGGCCCATCCGTCACGCCCAGCCCAAACCCGGCACAGATCGGTCGCCCAGCGTTGATCCGGGGCCTTGGCCACCGACGGTAAGGCCTGGATACGGGGCCTGAAGCCCACTGGGCGCTTACGCACCTGCCAGCCCTTGATCTGGAAGATTCGCTGCACTGTGTTCTTATTGAAGCCAAGCAGATGCGCCACCGTCCGATAACCAAAGGAGGGGTTCTCTTCGATCATGGCCTTGATCGGCTGAACCAAGTGTTCCTGAACCTTGGGCGCCGATTTATAGCTGCGGTAATACACCGTGCGCCTGGGAATCTGGAACCACTGGCACAGCTTGACCAAGCTGACCGCAATCCCGTCTTCAGCCAATCCCTGCTGAAGGCTGAGGGTCATTTCTCGTCCTCGTTGCCCAGCAGGGAGGCCAGCTTTTTTCTCGCACGCAGCTCCAACATCGCTTCGCCATAGGCCTGCTGCAAATCACTGAGCTGGCGTTCGTACTGCTCTTTGATTTCCAGGGGCTTGCTGCGCAGCGCGTTCTCCATACCGCGCTTGCCTTCATCGACCCACCGTTCAACCTCAGAAGGGTTGAGGTCGTAGGCCCGGCTGGCCTCTGACACCGTGGTCTTGCCTTGAATGATGTCCAGGACCAGGGCCGCCTTTCTCACAGGCGGGGAGTCATCCCCGTCATTCCGCCGCGCAAAGGAGCAAGGCTGCGCAAAGGACTGGCATTCACCCATCGCAATGAGGCAGTCAAGGCATGCAAGCGATTGGGTCGTGCCATCTGGAAACGCTGGAGCGGCTACCACCGCAGATCACTGGAGGAGTCGAAGATGAATTGCTTCAAGCGCTTGGGTGAGAAGGTGATGTCCAGGACGTTTGAGCGACAAGTAGTCGAGCCGGGCATTCGGGCATCCATCCTCAATCGCTTCACCGAGCTGGGCACGCCCCAGACGGTGGTCCTGGCATAACTACGTCTGGGGTTTGAGGAGACTCAGCCTCAGACCGATTTATGCAACAAGGCCATCACAGAGTGATGTTTCAGAAGTGAACTTCTGTAGACACTGTATGAAACACAAGTGAAGCGCCAGATTAGACGCCTTCGCTAATCAAGTCTCAGGTGATCTAGACAAGCCGCAGGATTTCTTTCCGCCACATGCAGGCATGGATCTTTTCTGGAATTAACGCTATTCCGTAGTGCCATCATGTGAATTGCAGGAAAGTCGAGATGTGCCAGCAAGCTTCGAACTCGATCAAGAAATAATGTATACGAGTTCTCAGTTGCATGAAGTTCGATCCAAACTTCGATATCGCTGAAGCGGCCATGCAGCGCTAGCTTGGCAAGCTCATCGAGAGCATGAGAAGGCATAGCACTTTCTAGCGGAGGAGCCATTGATTCTCGTTTTGTGAGCCCTGATTCACTTAACACAATAATGGGCCAGTCTGCGACAAAAGCATCAATAACTGGAATGCGAAGCTCGAATGAAAACGTTGTTCCTTGATAAGGGGTGCTGATCACACCAAGTGTGCCGCCCATGGCTGCGACAATTCGCTGTGCAATGAACAAACCCAAGCCATTGCTGCCGCTTGCAGCCTGTACTTGCTGGAACGCTTCGAATATATCGACACCTTGCTTAAGGTCCATTCCTATTCCCGTATCACTGACAGCGAAATGCAATATGGTGAAAGCATTGCCCTCAGGCTTAGCGGTGATAGAAAGAGTAACTGTGCCGTCACGCGTGAATTTGGCTGCATTAGAGAGAAGATTCAGCAAGACTTGTTGCAGGCGCTTTCTGTCAATATCGATGTGGAGGGGTAAACGCTCGGAGAATGTAAATCGATAACGATTGTCTTGGAATGAACATAGCGCGATTGCATATTTGGAGATGTCGTCAAGGAGTCGATGTAGGTTAGTGTTTACTGGCTTTATCGTCAGTGGGGACAACTCTGACTGAGCGTATTCAAGCAACTCATCGATTAAATTGAGTTGGTACTTGACGCTGCGCTCGATGGTCTGCAGTAGTTTGCGCTGCTCTTGTGGTGCATCAGTCAGAAGGAGTTTGGAATAGCCACTGATTGTTGCTAATGGCGCACGCAGATCATGGCTGATGTAGCCCAGTATTTCGACCTTCTGGCGTTCCTTGGCTTTCGCGACGGAAAGTGCCGAGCTCAACTCTGCATTCAAAGCTGATGCATGCATATTCCCAAATACGAGCGCATAGTTGATGTGAATCAACATCAGACCAAATGTGAGTATAGTTTGGAAGTTGCCCGAAGCTAGGAAGTTCTGCTCCACGGGGAAGAATGAAGTTCCCACTATGCGTGCACAATAACACGCGAGGAGCATTAATAAAACGGCGATAATTTCGGGGGGGACATATCTACGTTGCTTCTTTGTCATTACAAGCAACATTTGAAGAGTCATACACGTAAGCAATATCTGAGCACAGCTGTACACATACATGCGGGCAGAAGTGTCGTATGTGAAGTAGGTGTAGTACGAAAGTCCAAATGCCTCGCATGCCAGTATCACCAACATCCAAGGCAGCCAGAACCATTGACGGTTGAAAAAAAGGCATATACCTACATGGAGCAGGATTGAACTCAGGGTAGCACTGAGATCGGCAATGAGGATGGTGAAAAAGTCGGGAATCATTTCCCGCAATGCAACTAGTATAGATCCGACTCCAAACGCCAAGAATCCGGAACCCCAGTAAATGAGGTATTGAGCCTGTGCTTTAATTCGGAGTGCCAGTATGCCAATAAAAAGCGCGAATTCCACCATTGCGCACAGAACTGCAATGGTGGCAAAATTCAAATTCATTTCAAAGTCTTCGCTTGACAACCTAGATGCAGGAAATCTTGTACTTGCTGATGCTCATGAGTAGCAGAAAATTGACTAATGAAAATAAGATTCAATTAATTCTTATTAAAAGTGAAGGCTGTTCAATTTTCAAAAAATTCTTCTATTTAGACTGGGATGAGATGGCATTCTGAATGGTGTCAGGATTGACTTGATATTCTGCTCTCAACTGTGTTGGAGATTTTTTCCAATATTTTTTAAATTCCGTGGAAAAATTGGCCGGATTTGAATAGCCTACCTCCATCGCTACTTCCGCGATGTTCAATGTGCTTTGACCGAGCAGTAAAGCGGCTCTGCGCATTCGTTCCTGTCGGATAAATTCAAATGCTGATGTGTGATTGAAAGCCTCGAAAACTGTATTTAGACGGCGCAGTGATATTTTGAGGTGAAGGGCGATGTCTGTACTTTTTAAAGAGGATTCTTGAATATGATTGAATATATATTCAATGGCCACCTGCTTCAGTGCTAGATTAACCGATGATGAGCCCTGTGGTTTGCTATCATTGACAAGATGGTCATTGACATCAATTGATTTAAGTTGTGATGTATTTCTTCTTTGAGAAATTTCTAAGTGAATTCGAATTCTTTCCAATACCTCTTCAAGATGAAATGGTTTTCCGATATAATCTACGCCTCCTGCCCTTAGACCTTCTACTCGCTCATCCTTTTCTGTCATGGCAGAAAGAAAAATAATGGGAATATGCTGAGTGAGGGGATTATTCTTCAATAGGCGTGCAATCATAATTCCATTTCGCCTAGGCATGCGAACATCCAAGAGAATTATGTCTGGAATAAGTATACTTGCTCGTGCATATCCTTGATCACCATTAAGAGCCACGCTCACGCGGTACGACGTATTTCGTAGAGCAGCAATCAAAAGACGAAGCTGATCCGGGTCGTCATCTACTATTAGTATATGAGGTGTGGGATAATTATTGTTCTCGCTGTTTGTCTCTGGCACGGTTTTCAATAATTTCAAAGATAATGATATATTATTATATATTTCATGTCGATCTTGGTATGTTTTATTTTAATTTCTAGAAAAATTTTGTACATGCCTCCTGTTGTTTTTACATGACACTTTCCAAAAAAGAAAATATTAATTTAAATTAATCAAAAATATTTTTAATAAACCAAAAGCATTGATTGAGCAGTGGACATTAAAAATTCGGTCACAGTCGTTGGGGATTGATTTCGCCTTCTCGCAATCGGCTTATATATAGAAATACAATAGTAAGCCCATTGTTCATTAATTTATATCGATTCTGATTTTTGATAGTTTTTTGCTCGAGGTGCTTGTGAAGTATTTGTTTATGGCAGTATTACGTTTGGTTAGTCTGAATGGCGTTGTTGCATAAATCCATGTTCCAGCTGGGGTAGGCTCGGGAGATGAGAGAGACGAGCTGGGGCCGGGGTAAGTACCGCACAACGAACTGGAAGGCGTACAACGCAGCGTTGAAGGCGCGAGGGGACCTGACCATCTGGCTAGATAAGGACATGCAGTGGTTGGCCCAGGCCACTGGCAAGCGTGGGCGCAGTCCAACCTTCTCAGATGCAGCCATCCAGTTTTGCCTGACCATTAAGTGCTTGTTTAGCCAGCCCTTGCGTCAGACACTAGGCTTGGTGCAGTCGCTATTGCGTATGGCGGGCCTGCCGTGGACTGCTCCCGACTACAGCACAGTGTGCCGCAGGCAAAAGAGCTTGAATGTGCAGGTGCACTACCGAGCAAGCGAGAAAGGCTTACACCTGCTGGCCGACTCCACGGGCATCAAGTTCCTGGGCGAAGGTGAGTGGAAGACCAAGAAGCACGGCGCAGAGCGCCGCCGCCAGTGGCGCAAGGTGCATCTGGGTATCGATGCCCAGACAATGCAGATACGGGCCATTGCAGTGACCACCAATGAAGTGGGCGACTCGCCCATGGCAGCAGCCTTACTGGGCCAAATCCCCAGGCATGAACAGGTAGCCAGCTTTACTGGTGATGGGGCGTATGACACCAAAGATGTACATGAGGCGTGCTACCTGCGGGGAGCCATTCCAATTATCCCGCCACGCAAAGGAGCGAAGCTGCGCAAAGGGCTGGCATTTGCTCACCGCAATGAAGCGGTCAAGGCGTGTAGGAGGTTGGGGCGGGCTATCTGGAAAAGATGGAGCGGCTACCACCGAAGGTCTTTGGTGGAGACCAAGATGAATTGCTTCAAGCGTCTGGGCGAGAAGGTGATGGCCAGGACGTTTGAGCGCCAGGTGGCCGAGCTCAATGTCCGGGCATCCATTCTCAATCAATTTACCGCGCTGGGTACGCCCCAGACGGTCGCTGCTGCGTAAATCCATTTGGGATTGAGGATGCCTTGCCCTATGACCGATTTATGCAACAACGCCTGTGGCTACCATTCACCTCGCGCATTCGGATTGTATCAATTGAATCTTCGTATAAACACAGATAGGTTAATCGCAAAAAACAATCAACGGGAAATGCGTTTGCTATTTTTGAAATATCTTTGTATTTATTCATCGTAGCTTAAAATTTTGTAGCATATTTGCGATGCTTGTTGCAAACGTCCACGCCTTTGATATATATCGCATCTATGGATGGACTTGGGTAGCTCGCAAGGGTGCAGCTGTTTTCATTGCCACAAAATTAGAACGCTAGGAAAATTTATGGACCTCAATTTCTCCAAAGTTTTGACATTGCTTTCATTGGGAGTTGCTTCCCATGTATGGGCTGCTGATTGCGTGGTCGGCATTAACTCCGAGGGCGTTTGCACCGTGCCTGCGGGCGCCACCACTGCCGTCTTTGAGGTTTGGGGAGGTGGCGGTGGAGGCGGATCAAAGGACGCTAATTCCAGCGGTCTGCCAAGCGATGGTGTTGGCGGTGGAGGTGGCTCCTACTGCAAGGTTACGTCCAATGTCACGCCGGGGAGCACCTTGACGGTGCGGGTAGGCACGGGCGGCACTGCCGGTATGCCGAGCACAGGTGACTGGATGCGTCCTGGCACCTCTAGTACAGGTGGCGGGCTTTCAGCCATTACCGGTGTTGGTGTCAGTGGTGTTACTGCCAATGGGGGAGGCGGCGGTGGTGGAAGCACTATTTGGAGCAACTACGATTCTGGGAGAGGTAAACCAGGAGGCGGTGCAACTGCAGTGAGCGGAGGCGCAGGAGGTGCTGGAGGCAACGACGGCGTGTACAAATCAGCTCCTGGCGGAGGCGGCGGAGCGGGGGCTACAGGGGGTGCAGGAGGAGCTGGAGGTAACGGCAGCAATGGTGGCAGTGGGAGCGACGGAGGACCTTGGGATGGGGTCTCTATTGGCCCGGGTATTGCTGGTGGGGATGGAGGAAATGGTAGCGATGGTGGCGATGGTGGCCCAGGGGGCGCTGGCACCATCGCGGGCCCCGGTGGTGCGGGTGGAACAGGTGGATATGGAGGATCCGGGGGGAACGGTGGCGAAGGATCTCCAGGAGAGGGGTGGGGGCCCAACGGCAATCCAGGTATGGACGGTACGCCTGGTGCGGCAGGCGCTGCCGGCGAGACCCTGGTAGGGCCTCTGGCAGTGGATGCATGCAGCGGTGAAGGGCTGGGCGGCGCAGATGGCGCTGGCGTAAACGGAGGACGCGCGGGAGGTCCCGTTGCCGACGCCGACGCCGGTAGCGGGGGCGCTGGCGGCTTGCCGGGTCACCCAGGCCTGGTAAAGATGAGCTTTTCTGCTGCTCAGACCATCGATTTCCCGCCCCAACCCACTTCTCATCAGACAGACGGTGGCCCATTTCCCATCGAATCTGCCGCCACGTCCAGCGCGGGCTTGCCAGTCACGTACACCAGCCTTACCCCTGACATATGCACGGTGGCAGGCAATGTCGTAACACCATTGGCCGCGGGCATTTGCACGGTTGCTGCCGTTCAACCCGGAGGAGTCGTGGGGGGGGTGTCGTATCCAGCAGCCACCCAGGTAGTTCAGAGCATTACCATCGTGGCAGCGCAAACCCCAAGCGTCAGCGGTGTGAAGGCCGTGCCTACATTGGGCACATGGGGCATCGGTCTGTTGATAACATTATTCGGTGTCATTGCCTATCGCCGTCGAAGCGTGTAAAGCGTCGAGATGCCCAGCGCGCCTCCCTTGCGTGGGCATCATCTCGAATGCGTGAACCTCAACCCAGCGCAAGCTACCTTCGAGCCAATGGTGATCGCCATTTGCAGGTCCGCAGGATCTGCTTGACGGCAGTGTTGCACAAGGACAACTATGGGTCGGCAGCACTCATTCGCGAGCCGAGATAGCGGACTTCCAGCATCCTCGGTGACTGCCTGTTAGCGAGGGGCTGCTGCGGACCTGAAAACAGTCATTGGGGAAGTGACTGTCTTGGCGCTTTGAATGAGCGCTATGACTAGGTGAACGGTAGCTCGCCCAGCTACGATCAGCGGCAGCAACACGCTGCACAGCAGAAATAGGCTGAGAGCTAACGTGGGGGCTGCAACATCGAATGTCGGCGGCGATCAACAGCTGGACTTGATCGACTCTGGCTGCAATCTCCAAGAATTAGCATTCAAGGATTTCCGCAGCCTTTGTCGGAGATCACCCCGACCCGGCCCCTTGGCGACGATTCACCGTGCATTCAGGCAAAATCCAGACGATAAGGGCAGCCTGGCGTCAGGTCTGCCGTGAAGCCCACCTTGAAGAATGGAACAGCATCAATGGCTCTGACGAAAAAGGGCGAGTTCTTGTACGGGACGACGTCCGGCGACACTCAAGCCGAGTTGCGCAGCTACAGCGTTGCGAATGGCCATGAGGCCGTCCGGTTTGCCTCGTCCAAATGCAGTTGCGGGTGCCGCACTTTTGCGCTGCAGACCGATGAAGAAGCCGGCGTAGCAATCCGCACCTGCAGCGACTGCGGGCAGGAACACCTCATGGGCGACAGCGCGGACTACGTTGAAGAGGCCGCCCCCGGCGGGCATGCGTGCGTGTGCGAGAACGAGGTGTTCGAGCTGGTGTCCGGCGTCTCCGTGTATAAGGGCACACATGACGTGCTTTGGTGCTACATCGCTTGCCACTGCGTGGAATGTAATCTGGTTGGGGTTTTCGCAGACTGGAAGTGTGAAGCAGGTGATGCGGCGGACTTCCTCGCCAAGGTATGAGCTTTCCCCCCATCGCAGAGATCATGCTCGGAGGCTCGAGCGGCCGAGGAGTGTCATGAGGTGGTTGGTGAAATTGGCTGCACCAATGACGGCAATCGCTACAAAACCGAGGCTGGTGCATGGAAACCCGTCTAGGCTGATCTGAAACGTTCAGTCCAAGACGTTTGAGCGGTAAGTAGCCGAGCCGGGCCTTCAGGCACCCATCCTCAATCGCTTCACCGACCTGTGGACGCCCCAGACTGTGGCCGTGGCAAAAATCCGTCAGGGGTTTGGGGGAGCTCGGCCTCAGGGCGATTTATGCAACAAAGCCCATAGAAATTGTTCGAGCTCAGTTTCGAATGCACTTGAAGCTGCAATAGATGGTGCTGTTTTTCGCTTGCATGGTCCGCGCGCAGGATGGTTGAGCCTATTGAGAGAATATTAGTAACGCCGGAGCTGTGGATTGCTGCGCAAATAAGAAAGCGAGCAGTAACCATGGCGTGGACCCCAGGACTGACGCTTGATTACGCTCGAGCATTGAGTATGCTTGCCGATCCGCGACCTTTTGGTTGGGTCAGAATAATAAAAGGGGTTTCTATACTAATTTCTAATAAATTCCGCTCATGGAGAATTAATAGTTCTAGAAGCTAGAATCGGCGTTGTTGCATTACAGGGGCTTCCGGCGTTGTTGCATAAATCGGTCATAGGGCAAGACATCCCCAATCCCAAATGGATTTACGCAGCAGCGACCGTCTGGGGCGTGCCCAGCGCGGTAAATTGATTGAGAATGGATGCCCGGACATTGAGCTCGGCCACCTGGCGCTCAAACGTCCTGGCCATCACCTTCTCGCCCAGACG
>NZ_JBNDIT010000042.1:0-6583 GCF_050434545.1 Comamonas sp. 4034
AGTTTGTGGTGCGGTACTTGCGCCGACCCCAGTTCGTCTCACTCATCATCCGAGCCTACTACCGCTGCGGCCCGGATTTGTGCAACAAAGCCCTTCTGAAATAGAAGGAGTGCTGCAAAAAAAAAAAGAGATCCCACCCAAGGGGCCTGCCCGATGGCAGGCAACATGTCGGGATCCAAGTGGATTCGCCTCAACGTGGCACCATGGCGATGAGTGAGCTGAACACCCCCGTCCACGCCTGACCATCCACACCGCGGACCATCCAGCTCCCCTCATCGGTGAGCACAGCTTTAGCTCCGTAGCCACAAGCCCAGGTGGGCTGCAACTCTCGCCCAACCAGCAACAGAGAACGCGCCTGGTTGCATGACAAACACAGCGATACAGGCTTTGCCTCCATGCCAACCACCCACACCCAGCATGGCGGTATTTGCCGCAGGGGATGCCGGCGCTCCAAACGGGCGAGTACTCCACCACCACCATTGATAGTGTCCGCAACGTCCTGGATGACGGCTTGATCAGAACCCTGCCAGATATGAATCCCAAATTGGGGCAGAAGCACTTGCAAAGCAGAAGCCACACTTGCTAGGTCGCCTGCTGGAGCAGCTGATAAGCGCATATACGCAAGCGGCACAGGTCGTCCACCCAGCACTGACGCACAGCAGCGCACACACCACCCTGCACCTTCGGGATCATCTTTTTCTGCCCATGGATAGCCGTTCGCCTCCAGATCCAAGCGTGTCCAGCGTCTATGGCCAGCTCGCGCCTGCGCCCGGTAGCTCCACATGCTGTCGAAACAAAGGCCATGCATGTAGTGGTGCTGCACTCCATTGGACTGTATTTGCGGTGGGGTTCTATCGACCATGAGCAGTCTCCAGATACCTAGGATTTCGATGGCCATCATCAGCCTTGAGCTCGGCGCTGCCGGGATAGAACTCCTGAACGATCTCTACAGCTTCCGCGCTCAACTCCTCGAACAGCCCCAAGGCATAGCCCGTTCTTGCCGCTTGCTCCAATGCACCCTGATCATGACCCGTTTTGCGGTCATGCTCCGCTTCATCCACGGCTTGGCCGATGGCGGCGTCCAGTGTCATCCCGTCCCGAACGCCAAGATCCACATAGTAGATTGGTGCCCGGTATGACATGGCCGTCGATTTGGCTCGCAGGCGGATTTCCAGTGGCAGATATGCAAGCAACCCGCCACTCACCGCCTGCAGATACTGCATGCGTGTCAGCAAAGTGCGCATCGAATTGATGCCTGTCGTTCTCAGCACAAAGGTGCTCAATGCATCCGCCTGACATTCCGGATGATCAATACGAACGTGAAAACGACCAAAGGGTTTGCAACCACCATCGATGGCCAATGCACAAAGATCCGGACCTTCGCACGGCATGGATTCCACACCTTTGGCGGTCATACGCTTGCATGTCTGACCATCGCCTACGCAGATCGGCCGCGCTGTGGCACGATCAAACAACGTGTAGTTGGCACGAAGGTTCAATGCGGGATCATTGAACAAGACCCTCACCGGAATACTGCGCAACTTGGTTCGCGCTGTCGACATTTTGGAAAATGCTTCCTCATGCACGTTTGCAAGATCAGCATTCGAGGTGCTCAGTTCAGCAGTCTGGGCTTTCTTGGCATCGGTCGCTCGCTTCGCCAACTTGGAACGAAGCGTGGCGGGAGCTTGTGCCGGTGCAGAAAACTCTTCAGGCAAATGCGGAAGCTCTTTGACTTCAACTCCATTGGCCATCAACTGCCGATCTTCCAGTTCCCTGCGCAAAATGCCATCCATGGGATGGAGCATCCAGCCATTGCGGCTTTGCACCTGTGTCGTGATGGTGAACTCATCATCCTTTTCAGGAAGACGCTTGCCATTGCGCTCCACGACACGGCCAATCGAAATACGACCCACCACCGGCGGGGTCATCATCAGTCCTTTGATCATGGGTTTCTCCATTCATAAATGCAAAAGACCCGTCTGCCTAGTCTGGCGGACGGGTCCTATGCGTTGGTTAGTAAATTGCTGGTGTGGCGTGATGTGTTGTGCTCAGTTGGTCAAGTTCTCTGCATGAAGCAGAAACCGCCGGGAACCCGGTTTGGTGCCCATGTATGCCTTGGCAAGCTCTGGCTGCTCTTGCTGTAGCAGCGCAGCATTGAAGACCTTGCTGTCCTTGCTGCGCTTCCAGCTGACTGTCCCTCCTGCAAATCTGGCAAAGCTGGCTGCGCCCATGCGTTGCTGGATCTGGTGCTTGAGCAAGGCTTCTTGAGATTCCCAATCGCTCATGAGCTGGCGAACGTGCTGGAGTTGGGCAAATGCACTCGATGCCGCCTCGTCCTCCGACAGATCGACGTCCTCTCCTGTGTCTTGTGGATACAGGCATCGCAATGCGGTTGAAGCACTTTCCGACGCATCGACGGGAGGTTCTTTCTCCGCGCTGACCAGCTCCCAGAATTGCGCCTCCAAAGCAATCAATTGGGCGATCATGGTCTCGTCACGCTCGATCCGGTGGATCTGCAATTCCTGGCCGCAGATCAGGACTGCGACATCGGCAGCCTGCTTACCCGTCACAGCCAGTTGGTGCATGACCTGTAGTTGGATGTATTCGGGCACGCCGTCCTTCCAGAGCTTGGCTCCGTTGATGCCTGCGGTCTTGCATTCCAAGATCTGGACATCTGGAGCCCCCACGACTTCCCGGTCGATGTTGGCCAGCATCCAGGGGATCTGGGGATGGCCCAGTACCGCATTCACACGTCGCACACGGTTGCCGGTGCGTTTGGTGTAGTGGGCTGCCACAATGGGCTCCAGCAAAGTGCCCCAGTACATGGGGCTGGTCTCGTCGTTGGGATCGACGGCAGGCAAGAGACTGCCCGTGCCTGTTTTGTGCATCCACAGCTCCAATTGGGACTGGTAAGGGTTGAGGCCTACGGCCGCTGCAGCATCCGAGCTGCCAATGCCCTTGCGACGAACATCCAGCCAGGTCTCACGCGGCATATTCTTGGTGGAGACCAATCGCAGTGCGGGACGGGTATTGGTTGATTTCTCTGCAGTGACTTGCACTGCCGTTGTTGAAGCGGTAACGGGCATAGCGCCTCCTGAAGATTCCAGCTCCCACAAAGCACGAAGCCCTCACCACAATGGCGAGGGCTTTGGCTTATAGAGAGTTGGCTGGGTTGGTTGAGAATGAACGAGTGGTGCTCGCAGGTGGATGGATTGCATTCGAACGGTCAGACGACCAATGGCTACGCGACCAGTTGCAATGCGTGTTCCAAGGCGCGCTGCTTGAGTGCGGCACCCTGGCCGAACCAGGCACTGTCCAAGCGGTTGTCCTGGCTGCGGGCCCGGCGTTCGTGGTCCACGTACTCGGTGATCGAGCACAGCAAACCCCAGGCCGTGCCCTGGGCTGCGGACAGGGTGGCACCGCGCCCGTGGCCGTCAAAGAGCATCTGCGCCTTCTGCATGGCGCGCTCGTTGGTCAGCACCGTAGACTGCCCTGCTCCACTGGATCCTGGTTTGTCTGCTGCACACAGCACTTTCAGGAAGAAGTTCATGGCCTCGTGGCTCTTGACCTTGCGTTCTGCCAGGGTGCGCATCTGGTACATGAAGGAATCCCATTGACCCACTGCAATGCCCAACTGGCGTTTGACGGCCTGGGCATCGAAGCGGGTGGAATGGGAGACCTTCACGGCGTTGGTTGCTCCCTGCAGGGCAATCGCCAGGGTGTTGTTGCAGACCACTCGCACGGTGGTGGGCAAGGCGACTGTGGCCAGGGTGCCGTCGCAGGAAGTCGCCAAGAGCAGATAACCGTTGACGACGTCATCGCCTTTGAGGGCCGCTGACTTGCCAGTCCGGGCCAAGGCCCAGAACTTGCGACCCGCCTTGAGCACCCCGGCAGTCTCCAGTTCATAACCCGCGACTTCCGTGAGATCCCGGTAGAACTCCAGCACATCCCGGGGCTGCACCACCTGGTAGCGGTTGCTGACGACTGACAGGGGTGCCTTGGTATCACTGCGGTAGAGCACCTTCTGGTCCGGGAACTCCATGGGCTCGGCATACAAGGCAGAAGATGCTTCCGAGCTGTCGGCGGCCAGATAGCGCACAGGTGTTTCAAGAATCTGCCACTGCATGCCTGCGGCTTGCGCCCAGACATCGAGCGATTGCTTGCGAGGCAGGTTATTGCCCAGTTGGTGCCAGGGGGTCTGGCCTGCATAGGCCATGGTTTCGACGAGATGGGACATAGTGATCTCCTTGCATCAAGCCTTGAACGAATTGCCGCAGCTTTGGCACTCGTAGTTTTCCAGATAGGTCTCGTCGATCTGCTCGCCGATACGGCCGCCGACTTCATGACCGACGGTGCCGCCGACAACACCACCGATGATGGCGCCGAGCAGGGAGCCCAGAACCCCGCCTACGGGGCCAGCAACAAAGCCAATGGATGCGCCAGTGGTGGCGCCTTGCATGGCCCCGGCGATACCCGTGGCTGTACCTGCGGCAGAACCCACACGCTGGCCCAGCTCCTTGGCAACGCCCTTGGCGCGCACATTCAGAGAGTGGCAATGGGGACATTGGATAGACATAGAAATTCCTGACATAAAGAAAAGCGCCCCGGGCTTGGAGGCCAGGGGCGCTGATGGGATGGAAGTGAGATGAAATCAATGCGGAACAGCTCGCTTTACAGCAAACCGCTACCGCATCATGTCAGGTATATATGACTGAAAAGATTTGGAATCGAAAGAGTTGGACTGAATGTCCGCCCCGCTTGGCCCCTGATTGCCGCAGCTCTGAGATTCAAGCAGTAGCGCCGTCATCTACACAGCGGTGCCAAACATCGCCCCCACGCCAGCTGTCACTCCCATGGCAAATGTGCCCCAAAACGCTACGCGCATCGCACTCTTGAAGAGCGGTGTACCACCCACGGCCGCGGCGGCAGCGCCAAGCAGGGCCAGGAAGACAATAGCCGTCGCTACGACCCAATAGAGCAGGCTCTGCTCCGGTGCCAATAGAACCACAGCCAGCGGCATGGCCGCCCCCACGGCGAAGCTCCCCGCGGAGGCAATTGCGGCTTGCAACGGGCGCGCGCTCAACGCTTCAGAGATGCCTAATTCATCGCGTGCGTGCGCGCCCAGAGCATCGTGAGTCATCAATTGCGTGGCGACCTGACCCGCGAGTTGATGATCCAGGCCACGCCGTACGTAGATGGCCGTCAGCTCCCGATGCTCCGCTTCCGGACTGTCGTTCAGTTCATCACGTTCCCGTTCCAGGTCCGCCTTCTCCGTGTCTGCTTGAGAATATACCGATACGAACTCGCCTGCAGCCATGGACATGGCTCCTGCTACCAGCCCCGCGATGGCGGTGGTCATGATGCTGGCATGGCTTGCATGGGCCGCAGCCACACCAGCGACCAAGCTAGCCGTGGAAATGATGCCGTCGTTGGCACCCAGAACGGCTGCGCGCAGCCATCCGATATGTTCAGTGCGGTGATTTTCAGGGTGAGCACGAAGGTGAAATTTTGTCATTGAAGATTCAAATCCATGTGAAGCAGCCTAAGGTCAGCAGTTCAGGGGCGATGACCGGGAAGCATGCGAACCAATGTGTTATCGTGCATAACGTAGTGGTGCAACAACGCCGCCGCCGCGTGCAATCCGATCAAGACATAGCCCAATGTCGCCAGCGCTTCATGTATATCTTTGAGTTGGCGCGACAGAGCAACGTCGGCACCGATCAGAGAGGGAACCGGCAAACCAAATAGAACGATCGGCTTGCCTACTGCGCTCAAGGTGAGCCACCCAAGCAGCGGCATGGCGAGTATGAAGATGTAGAGCGCATAGTGCATGGCATCTGAGAGTGCAGCCTGCCAGCTTGGCATGGGGGGGTGGATCGCGGGCTTCGCTCCCGCCTGGATGCGTACCCAGATACGGATCACGACGACCGCCAGAACACTTAGGCCCAACAGGAAATGCAAGGACTTCATGGCGCCTCGAATTTCACTGCCTTTGGGGGCCAGTCCTCGCAGTTCCATGCTGGCATAGACCGCGATGATGAGAACCACGGTAAGCCAGTGCAGGCCTACGACCAAAGGACTGAAACGGTATTCGGAATTCTTGATGTCCATAACATATGGCTCCAATGTCTAAGATGGCAAAAGATGCAGCGCCAGCATATCGGAGCAGGTGACTGCGAAACCAGTTTATCGATTGCTTTTTGCTTTAAACAGGTTTTTTGCCAAAACACATCGTACAGAGCAATTTTCGCTTTCTCCAAAGCATTCTCAAAGCTTCAGCGCGGAAGATTAATTGATCATTAACAAGAGATCGACAGGGCGTTGTTGCACAAATCCCGTCCTCAGCTAGCGTAGGCTGGGGAGATGAGTGAGACGAGCTGGGGGCGGCGTAAATACCGCACAACAAACTGGAAGGCATATAACGCAGCATTGAAGGCCCGAGGCGACTTGACCATCTGGCTGGACAAGGAAATGCAGTGGCTAGCCCTGCCCACGGGCAAGCGTGGTCGTTGCCAGAAGTTTTCAGATGCGGCCATCCAGTTTTGCCTGACCATCAAGTGCCTGTTTGGCCAGCCCTTGCGCC
>NZ_JBNDIT010000043.1:0-6322 GCF_050434545.1 Comamonas sp. 4034
GATCAAGATATCCCTTGGCTCTCTCAGCCCTGTCGAATACCGGGCGAGCCTTGGACTTGCGGCGTAAACCAGTCCAAGTTTTTATCCGCATCCCCCCCTCCCAATGTGCAAGTCGCCTGGAACCTGTCATTCAAACCTGCTCAATTCTTGGTAATCCCACCTGCACCGCAGCAGTTCGCGGATATCTGGTCAGCTAACCACTGCGCGGTGCATGTCGGCGATCACCACATGGCAAATGGCACGGAGCAGATGCAGTTCGCAAGCCCGTGTTTCGGGCAATACCTGCTGGCCCTGAGGCAACCGGTCGTACTCAGCGGTCATAGACTCGATCAACTCATCGGCGATAGTATCGCCTCGTCATTGCTGTGACCGCGCGGTTCGCCTGTATTGACCTAGCACTTTCTGCACAGGTCAGGCCGCTAACGCATATGCCTCAGCGGGTGTCTTCATTTTCAGCGCTTGGTGAGGGCGTTGGTAGCTTGCTCGCTTGCGACGCTTGAGCCGAGATTACCAAAGGCTGTAGGAGTCCTTGTCCACCAGTTTGACCAGCATCATGAGCGTGCTGCCCCTCCACCAGCCGGCCCCCAAATCGCTTCACCGAATTGGACACGCCCCAGACAGTGGCTGTGGCATAACTACCTCTGGAGTTTGGGGAGACTTAGCCTCAGACCGATTTACGCAACAAAGCCGCTCTTGGATAGAAATCCCTTCTCCCCCAAAAATTTGACAATCTTTTCAACGTCATCACGTTCATTATTTAATATCTCAATATTTGAAATGTGCCAATTTTTCTTATTTTTACCCATAACTAAAAAATCCCCATAGAAGACAACACCACCTTTCTTAACATTAATCTTTTTAATGTCAGATAAGTTTATCACCTGAGTTACCAGACTTCTCTCTATTATGATTTTATCATTATCAATTTTTATGGCGTATTTCCTCCCCATCTTCGCACCCAAGAAATACACCATCACGACAAAGGCAAAAATAATAACTAAATCAAGGTATTTAAACATTGCTCGCCAGTTTTAGTAAAAATATTTGCCTTTCATAAATTGATAGAATAAAAATAAACCCAAAACCAATCCTATCAATGAACCTGCAGCAAACAACGCAGCTATAGCTCCCATTACTGCAAATATCTGTATCGCATCAAGTGAATCACATGTGGAAATACCGCCACAACCTTTAGGATCCCAGTCATCGCCAGCCATATACACTGCCACCACCACAATCACTGCGACAGCCAGCATAATAAATGGAGCAAATGGTAGTGCTGCAACCAATCCAGCTTTAGCCAACAAGGAAATAAGGCTTAGTATAACCAATAGCGCCCCTCCTGCTTCAGATATTAGAGAATACCATCCACCATTGCTCCCACCTTCTATTGTATAACCTCCAGTCCCCGTGTCAGGATCTAAGCGCATGAAGCCTGCTCCTTTCCAACCGCTCTCAATGATGGGCTTTTCGTGAATTGTTACTTCCATTCCTGCATCGAGTGCTTGCTGTACTTTGCTGCGTGTCTCATAACTATGAGAGATAAGCGCCGTATTCACAATGTTTGAATTATGAGCATAGACAGCTTTAGTTATAGTGAAAATCTTTTGCCCTTGGTTCGCGGCTAGTCCAATCGCCTTCACCGCACTAATGCCTTGCGGACAATTAGGCAAGTTCTCCAGTGGACCCTCTTTGCCTACGATATTACACCGGCTTCTATCGTTAAAAAATCGCTCCGGCGTAGCGTGTTCTAATGCACTGATGTATTGGCCGCGCGCCCTATTATAGTCAATCCATTTATTCCGTTCATTATTCTTAGACCAGGACAAGAACCGCATATGTCCGACATCAATATTTACAGCAGGAAAATTCACTTTCCGTATAACGCCCCAGCTATATATTGGATTCACTACGGAATGAAATAAACCATAAGAGAGACCTGGATTCTCAACAATATCGGATTGATTTTTATTTAGATGATTATTATTCTCCGCCATCGCAAACCAAGTCCATATTATAGATATCAAAATATCGCCACTCACTTGTTCTCCAGTGAGCGTTGGTTCGCTATTAGCAGCTTGTTGCTTTTGTGCGGCTTCCAACCTTGCCTTTAGCGCATCCATCTGTTTAACGGTGATGCCGCCGGCACTGATGCCAATAGCCGTCGCCTGCCCCACCACATGGCTGGCGTCCGGCGTCAGATCCCACTGCGTGGGGCTGCTGTATTGCGTAAAGCCGCCTTGCCCTTGTAGGTCCGTGCCCATGGTCATGATGCTTTGGCTTTGCGCGACGACTTGACCATCTACGCTGATCTGTGGTTTGAGCCGGATGAGATAGCCAGGCAAGCTGGTCGGCAGTTCGCTTGGCTGTATGGGGGTGCCATCTGCATGGGGCTTGGGCAGGTAGCTGGCAATCAGGTCTTGGGTCGCTTGGTCGGCTGGCACGTAACTCAGCGTGATGCGTTTGCCCGCTAGGTGGCTGACCTTTTCTGTGTAGCTAAGAACGGGATCGTCGTACTGGTCGCTCAGCGTGTAGCTGAACTGGTGCTGCAGGTTGCCCGGTATTTGCCCGATGGCCGGGGTTTCTGTCACAACGCTGTAAGGCAGCTGGCCACTTAAGGTTTGCGGCAGCTTTTCTGGAATGATTTTTTTACCGATGACATCACCCACCGTGGCACTGGCGTTTTGGCTGTTGATGTAGTTTTGCAGCTTGGTCTGGTACTGCTGCATCTGGCTTTGTACAGCGGCCTGGTTGAGGTTTTGCACCCAGCCTTCGGCTTCATTGACTGTGGCGCCTTGCTGTGCACTGGTGAGCAGGGCCTGTGCATCCAGCGGCACAGCCTTTTGCAGGTCCATGCCTTTGGCGTATTGGTATTGTTTGTAGCTGGCATCAAGCGGCAGCCACCCGTTTGCATAAGCATTGGTGTTGGGATGCTGGGGCGGGGTTGCATCTGCCCCGCCATCAACAGCTCCTTTGCTGGCAGCGTAGTTGACGTATGCGCTGACCCAGACATGCTCCATACGGATGGCGCCAATCACGCCGTTCGTGACCATACCTTTGTTGGCAATGCCGCCTTGGGCCAGCAATTGTTGTGCTGCTGCAGGTACCTGCACGCCGCCTACCCAGTTCATCACACTGCTAGCGGGTAGCTCAATGGTGCCCAGTTGGTAACGAGCGGGGATGCGGTTGGCGCGCAAGAGCGCAATCGTCAGGCTGGCAATGTCGAACGCGTTGCCTCGGCCGCTGGCGAGCACCGAGTCTGCGTTTTGCACGGCACCCCAGGTCGGTACCCACTCAATGTGGTTGCGTACCCAATTTTGGATGGCGACGGGGTTTTTACCCAGCTCCAACGCTTTGGCTTTGACGGCATCAGTGAGTACGACCTCGTCGGTTTCAGCCAGATCGGTATCTGTAGGCGCTTCATCTGCTGCAGGCGGTACGATAAATTGCACACCGCCTGCAGTGGTGACTTTGGTCACCTTCTCCGTCTGCGCAGCTGCCTGTGTACTGCGTTGCGTATGGACGCTACCCAGTTGCTGAACCCATTCCTGGCGTGTTTGGGCAGGCTCTCGCTTGGTAGGCGTGGGGTTGCGCCAAGGCAGGTCTTTGCCGACCTTGATTTTTTTCTGCGGCGCGCCTTCGCCGAGCAGTGCACCCAGGTCTTGAAGGTCTGCGCTGCTAATGGCGACGACCGATTTGGCGGTCAGGCTTGCAGTGCTATCAACACTGCCGACAAGACGCGCTGTCAGCGCATCAAACTTCTGTACCTTCTGCTCCAATTGGGCTGCCGCATCGTCGTGGCGACGCAGAATTTCTGCGCTCACACCTTTTCGCACCAGTTCTTGGCGCATGTTGCGCATGTCTTCGCGGGCTGCGCCGTTTTCGTCTTGAATTGCGAGCAGCGTGTCCTGCAGAGAGGCAGGAGTGGTTTTGGGGTTGTAGATGGCAGTGGCTGCAGATTTGCTTTTGAGCGTGCTTGCCAGGTTTTGCTGTGTGAGCAGGTCGCGGGTCTGCTCGCTGGCACGTTTGATCAAGTCGTTCAAACGTGCAGCCGCCCCTTGCTCATTTTTCTGCGTTTGATAATTGGCAGCCTTGACCTTGGCATCCCACGATTGCAGGCGCTGGAGCTGATTTTGCGCAATGGGGTTGTAGGCAGTTTGGCCCTTTTCCTGGGCGATGGCCGAGAGGGGCTGCAGGGCCAGCGCAATGTGCGCAGCGGCTACAACATAGGCGACAGGGCGCACTATTTTCTTGAAGCCGTACATGACCGCCTCCGATACCCCATCCCCTGACACCGATGCCCTCTGATCTTGCAATTTAACGAGTGCCATATCGTTCTTTCTTTAGCTTTTGTTTTAGCTTATGTATTTGTAGCGAGCGGGCCCAAACGAATCCGTTTGCGGATGAGCCCGTTGACAATGATTAGTGCGTTGCCTTGCGGCGCTGCGCTCTGCACGCGCCAAGCAAAGCCAGTACCGCACTGAGCAGCAGCAAAGCGGTGCTGCCATTGACTGGTACCGGTTTGGCTTTGTTGCCACCAGGATCTACCGGATCAACAGGGCCAGTGCCGCCGTTACCGATCTTCACCGTCGCCGTGGCAATGACTTGGTCGCAACCCGTCGTGCTCAAGGTCGCAATGACCAGTACATTGGCCGGAGCCCCTTGTGGAACGGTCCAGTTGTAGTTCTGGCTCCACTGCCCCGAAGCGGCGATGGACACGTTGGGGATGGGCGCTTCCATCAGGAGCGCTCCGCTGTCTGGATTGACGACACGTAGCGTGACTGCGCCATTGCTGATGGCTGCGCCCGGGTTGTCCAACGCAAAGCCCAAACGCACGCTATCCCCAATCTTGGCAGTACTGGGCGTTGCCGTAATGGCACCCGCAGCGCCAGGTACACAAGTGGCTGCGGCCGCCTTCACCTGAAAGCCTGTCATGCTTTCCGACAGCAGGTTGCCCGCGCTGTCATAGAGGCGCAGACGCGCCTGGTAGGTGCCAGGAGCGAGTTGCCCGGCAGGCAAGGTGTAGCCGAACTCCCGCGAACCTGCCGGAACCAGTTGCGTGATCGCCTCTACCTGCTGGAACGATGTTGTTGCCTTTGTCACCAATACGCTCTTGGTTGCCCTCTTGGTGCTGGTGAGCTGGAGCACCACGGTTTCTGCTCGCAGATCTTGTTGCACCACATTGGATGAGGTGTTGCCCGCGCGAGAAGTAACCTGGGTGGCCTGTCCAACAAAGTACTCTGCTTTGTCGGTGGTGATCTTGGTGGCATTGCCGGGCCCGGGTCCTCCTACGACCTTGAAGGGCGCAGTAGCGGAGCCATACACAACCCCTTCGGGTGAGACCAGTTCTGCCACCAGGACGTAGTCTCCGGCCAGCACGCCAGATACCTGCCATGGGCTGTCTACGCCCGTGGTCTGGCCCACGCCAACATTGACGGACGCGGGCAACGGCAAGGTGGCAACCACTTCGTCATTGCTGTCCATCACGGTAAAGCGCACCTGCGCATCCCGTGCAGCGATGCCGTTATTCGTCACCGGCCCCGAGAAGATGGCGGTTTCCTGGCTGGTGTACACCGGTTTGTCGGTGAGTGCTTTGATTCCAATATTGGCGTTTGCAGCGATACGGGGCACCACGATTGGCGCGACGATTTCGCCTGGCACAAAGCTGTTCTGGAACTTCAGGCTGGCAATCTGAGCCGCAGGACGCACCTCTTCAATGGCCATATTGGCGAGCGCCAGGTCGAAGTTGATCTCACGGCCCGCTTCCGTGATGCCAGTGAAGGACCACAGGTATTCCGTGGAGCCGTCGGCCTGCGGCACTGTCTTGGTGGGGGCCGGCTGGAAATTCGCAGGCTTTGTGTTGGCTGCAAATTTCACGACCAGATCGGCATCCAGCGCCCCCAGGCGATCGAGCATGGTGGGCAGCCAAATCTCGATCCAGGTGGAGGACAGCAACGACCCGCCAAGGCCATTGGTACTGAGCCAGCTGCCGTCGGCCTTTTGCTGGTTCAGAACGTATTGGATTGCACGTCGAAGTCTCGGATCACTTCGAGACGGATTGGTGAAATCGAGGGCAACGCCCACAATGGCCGTTGCCACCGGATCACTGTTGTTGTACCAGCCATTTTGCACTTCCCATCCGCCGTCTGCTCGCTGGCGTGACCACAAGGTCTGCGACAAGTCATAGATGAGCGTATCAAACTCACCCGCTCGAGGCGTGCCTTGGTAGGGCCTTGTTGCATAAATCGGTTTGGGACTGAGTCTCCCCAAACCCCAGACGTAGTTATGCCACGGCCACCGTTTGGGGCGTGCCCAGCTCGGT
>NZ_JBNDIT010000044.1:0-5790 GCF_050434545.1 Comamonas sp. 4034
CAAGGCTTCGCTGATTGCAGCGAGTTGGTCCAAGAGGGCTGGTGAGATCGAGAGATGGTCGCTGGCTGGGTTGGATGGGTCTTTAAAAATTAACAGCCGATAAGCGTGGGCGTTTGGTGGCGATTGCCATATGTTCTTCGGAGCAAAACAAGCGCTCACTATAAACAGTAATGAAGAGGGCTTAGGCCTTCTTGATACCGTCAAGTGAGTGAGTAGTCGAGAGACTTTAAATTCAAGATCGAACTATAGAGTTTGATCCTGGCTCAGATTGAACGCTGGCGGCATGCTTTACACATGCAAGTCGAACGGCAGCATGGGCTTCGGCCTGATGGCGAGTGGCGAACGGGTGAGTAATACATCGGAACGTGCCTAGTAGTGGGGGATAACTACTCGAAAGAGTAGCTAATACCGCATGAGATCTAAGGATGAAAGCAGGGGACCTTCGGGCCTTGCGCTACTAGAGCGGCCGATGGCAGATTAGGTAGTTGGTGGGATAAAAGCTTACCAAGCCGACGATCTGTAGCTGGTCTGAGAGGACGACCAGCCACACTGGGACTGAGACACGGCCCAGACTCCTACGGGAGGCAGCAGTGGGGAATTTTGGACAATGGGCGCAAGCCTGATCCAGCAATGCCGCGTGCAGGATGAAGGCCTTCGGGTTGTAAACTGCTTTTGTACGGAACGAAAAGCTTCTGGTTAATACCTGGGAGTCATGACGGTACCGTAAGAATAAGCACCGGCTAACTACGTGCCAGCAGCCGCGGTAATACGTAGGGTGCGAGCGTTAATCGGAATTACTGGGCGTAAAGCGTGCGCAGGCGGTTATGTAAGACAGAGGTGAAATCCCCGGGCTCAACCTGGGAACTGCCTTTGTGACTGCATGGCTAGAGTGCGGCAGAGGGGGATGGAATTCCGCGTGTAGCAGTGAAATGCGTAGATATGCGGAGGAACACCGATGGCGAAGGCAATCCCCTGGGCCTGCACTGACGCTCATGCACGAAAGCGTGGGGAGCAAACAGGATTAGATACCCTGGTAGTCCACGCCCTAAACGATGTCAACTGGTTGTTGGGAATTAACTTTCTCAGTAACGAAGCTAACGCGTGAAGTTGACCGCCTGGGGAGTACGGCCGCAAGGTTGAAACTCAAAGGAATTGACGGGGACCCGCACAAGCGGTGGATGATGTGGTTTAATTCGATGCAACGCGAAAAACCTTACCCACCTTTGACATGGCAGGAACTTTCCAGAGATGGATTGGTGCTCGAAAGAGAACCTGCACACAGGTGCTGCATGGCTGTCGTCAGCTCGTGTCGTGAGATGTTGGGTTAAGTCCCGCAACGAGCGCAACCCTTGCCATTAGTTGCTACGAAAGGGCACTCTAATGGGACTGCCGGTGACAAACCGGAGGAAGGTGGGGATGACGTCAAGTCCTCATGGCCCTTATAGGTGGGGCTACACACGTCATACAATGGCTGGTACAAAGGGTTGCCAACCCGCGAGGGGGAGCTAATCCCATAAAGCCAGTCGTAGTCCGGATCGCAGTCTGCAACTCGACTGCGTGAAGTCGGAATCGCTAGTAATCGTGGATCAGAATGTCACGGTGAATACGTTCCCGGGTCTTGTACACACCGCCCGTCACACCATGGGAGCGGGTCTCGCCAGAAGTAGGTAGCCTAACCGCAAGGAGGGCGCTTACCACGGCGGGGTTCGTGACTGGGGTGAAGTCGTAACAAGGTAGCCGTATCGGAAGGTGCGGCTGGATCACCTCCTTTCTGGAAAACAGCTTTGCTGTTTCGGTGGATGCTCACTTTGTGCAAACAAAGTGAAGTGCCATCGGCACGGCAGGAGCCAAAAAAGCAATCAAGATTGAACGCCCACACTTATCGGTTGTTGGAACACAAGCCAAGGCTTTGTAGAGACTGAGTCACACAAGACGCAGTAGCTACTAGGCATTGGAATGGGTCTGTAGCTCAGCTGGTTAGAGCACTGTGTTGATAACGCAGGGGTCGTTGGTTCGAGCCCAACTAGACCCACCAAAAGCTTCCAACGGATGGCATATTGATTGGCTAGAGCCAAGCAGTGCAAGGCGCGAATGACGACGCATACTTCAGGTATGCGAGGAAGTAGCAACGCGGCAATGCGCAGGCTATAGGCGATCAAAGGGGGATTAGCTCAGCTGGGAGAGCACCTGCTTTGCAAGCAGGGGGTCGTCGGTTCGATCCCGTCATCCTCCACCAATACCTGGTTGTCAAAACTAGCGTCCGATAGACACTTATCACTCAACACCAAAGCGGTTTCGCAAGAGACTGTTTTGTTGTTGATACCGGATTCCCGGATCGACACGGCTGTTCTTTAAAAATTCATAGAGTCGAAATCAGCGTTGTTAGCGGAAAGAGAAAATTCGTAAAGGTTTTATCTCACCGTGCCGCTAACAACAATTTGATTGCGTCAAAACGAATAAGACTTTGCGATGAGCAATGATTATTCAGTAATGACGAATATTCTTCAAGAATGTGGATCCGGGCAACTGGGTTCATGGCAAAGATATTCACATTACGGCATAACGCGCGAGGTGAGAGACCTCGCAAAGCAGTTGCTTGAGAGTGTAGCGATGGAGCTCTAGAGATAGAGGTCAAAGTTATAGGGTCAAGTGACTAAGAGCATGTGGTGGATGCCTTGGCGATGATAGGCGACGAAAGACGTGATAGCCTGCGAAAAGCTTCGGGGAGCTGGCAAATAAGCATTGATCCGGAGGTATCTGAATGGGGGAACCCACCTAGCAATAGGTATCTGCAACTGAATACATAGGTTGCAGAAGCGAACCTGGAGAACTGAAACATCTAAGTACCCAGAGGAAAAGACATCAACCGAGATTCCGATAGTAGTGGCGAGCGAATTCGGAGAAGCCTTGCAGTGATAGTCATTGTGTTAACAAAACGGAATGGAAAGTCCGGCCATAGTGGGTGATAGCCCCGTATGTGAAAGCACAGTGGTGGTACTAGGCTGCAGACAAGTAGGGCGGGGCACGAGAAACCCTGTCTGAACATGGGGGGACCATCCTCCAAGGCTAAATACTCATCATCGACCGATAGTGAACAAGTACCGTGAGGGAAAGGCGAAAAGAACCCCGGGAGGGGAGTGAAATAGATCCTGAAACCGCATGCTTACAAAAAGTCGGAGCCCTTAGGGGTGACGGCGTACCTTTTGTATAATGGGTCAGCGACTTACATTCAGTGGCAAGCTTAACCGAATAGGGAAGGCGTAGAGAAATCGAGTCCGAATAGGGCGACAAGTCGCTGGGTGTAGACCCGAAACCAAGTGATCTATCCATGGCCAGGATGAAGGTGCCGTAACAGGTACTGGAGGTCCGAACCCACTAGTGTTGCAAAACTAGGGGATGAGCTGTGGATAGGGGTGAAAGGCTAAACAAACTTGGAAATAGCTGGTTCTCTCCGAAAACTATTTAGGTAGTGCCTCAAGTATTACCTGCGGGGGTAGAGCACTGTTTAGGCTAGGGGGTCATGGCGACTTACCAAACCTATGCAAACTCCGAATACCGCAGAGTACAGCTTGGGAGACAGAGCACCGGGTGCTAACGTCCGGACTCAAGAGGGAAACAACCCAGACCGCCAGCTAAGGTCCCTAAAACGGGCTAAGTGGGAAACGAAGTGGGAAGGCTAAAACAGTCAGGATGTTGGCTTAGAAGCAGCCATCATTTAAAGAAAGCGTAATAGCTCACTGATCGAGTCGTCCTGCGCGGAAGATGTAACGGGGCTAAGCCAGTTACCGAAGCTGCGGATGCACAGTTTTGCTGTGCGTGGTAGGAGAGCGTTCTGTAAGCCTGAGAAGGTGTCTGGTAACGGATGCTGGAGGTATCAGAAGTGCGAATGCTGACATGAGTAGCGTTAAAGCGGGTGAAAAGCCCGCTCGCCGTAAGCGCAAGGTTTTCTACGCAACGTTCATCGGCGTAGAGTGAGTCGGCCCCTAAGGTGAGGCAGAGATGCGTAACTGATGGGAAACAGGTCAATATTCCTGTACCGATGTGTAGTGCGATGTGGGGACGAAGAAGGTTAGCTCAGCCAACTGTTGGATATGTTGGTTCAAGCCTGTAGTCGTGCTCGGTAGGCAAATCCGCCGGGCTAAGATGAGGGGTGATAACGGGTCTGCTTGCAGACGAAGTGAGTGATACCCAGCTTCCAGGAAAAGCCACTAAGCTTCAGCTACACACGACCGTACCGCAAACCGACACTGGTGCGCGAGATGAGTATTCTAAGGCGCTTGAGAGAACTCAGGAGAAGGAACTCGGCAAATTGACACCGTAACTTCGGGAGAAGGTGTGCCGCAAGTAGGTGAAGTTGAACAAATGGAGCCCAAAGCGGTTGCAAAGAATAGGTGGCTGCGACTGTTTAATAAAAACACAGCACTCTGCAAACACGAAAGTGGACGTATAGGGTGTGACGCCTGCCCGGTGCTGGAAGATTAAATGATGGGGTGCAAGCTCTTGATTGAAGTCCCAGTAAACGGCGGCCGTAACTATAACGGTCCTAAGGTAGCGAAATTCCTTGTCGGGTAAGTTCCGACCTGCACGAATGGCGTAACGATGGCCACACTGTCTCCTCCTGAGACTCAGCGAAGTTGAAATGTTTGTGATGATGCAATCTCCCCGCGGAAAGACGGAAAGACCCCATGAACCTTTACTGTAGCTTTGTATTGGACTTTGAACAGATCTGTGTAGGATAGGTGGGAGGCTTTGAAGGGTGGATGCTAGTTCACCTGGAGCCGACGTTGAAATACCACCCTGGTGTGTTTGAGGTTCTAACCTTGGTCCATGATCTGGATCGGGGACAGTGCATGGTAGGCAGTTTGACTGGGGCGGTCTCCTCCCAAAGCGTAACGGAGGAGTTCGAAGGTACGCTAGTTACGGTCGGACATCGTGACGATAGTGCAATGGCATAAGCGTGCTTAACTGCGAGACTGACAAGTCGAGCAGATGCGAAAGCAGGACATAGTGATCCGGTGGTTCTGTATGGAAGGGCCATCGCTCAACGGATAAAAGGTACTCTGGGGATAACAGGCTGATACCGCCCAAGAGTTCATATCGACGGCGGTGTTTGGCACCTCGATGTCGGCTCATCTCATCCTGGGGCTGTAGTCGGTCCCAAGGGTATGGCTGTTCGCCATTTAAAGAGGTACGTGAGCTGGGTTTAAAACGTCGTGAGACAGTTTGGTCCCTATCTTCCGTGGGCGCTGCAGATTTGAGAGAGCCTGCTCCTAGTACGAGAGGACCGGAGTGGACACACCTCTGGTGTATCGGTTGTCACGCCAGTGGCATTGCCGAGTAGCTAAGTGTGGAAGAGATAACCGCTGAAAGCATCTAAGCGGGAAACTCGTCTCAAGATGAGATCTGCCGGGGGCTTGACCCCCCTAAAGAGTCGTTCTAGACCAGGACGTTGATAGGTTGGGTGTGGAAGCGCAGCAATGCGTTAAGCTAACCAATACTAATTGCTCGTGCGGCTTGACCCTATAACTTTGATGATCCCCCCTTAGATGGGATGCATGCAAAGACACTGCAACTGCAGTTATGCCCAAAGCGCAATCAAATTTAGCTGATAAGACTCTATGAATTCGCTGCGCTGCCTAACAAACCTGGCAGCAAAGCAAAAAGTTATGCCTGATGACCATAGCAAGTTGGTACCACTCCTTCCCATCCCGAACAGGACAGTGAAACGACTTCGCGCCGATGATAGTGCGGATTCCCGTGTGAAAGTAGGTCATCGTCAGGCTTTTATTC
>NZ_JBNDIT010000045.1:0-5364 GCF_050434545.1 Comamonas sp. 4034
GGCGCAAGGGCTGGCTAAACAAGCACTTGATGGTCAGGCAAAACTGGATGGCCGCATCTGAAAACTTCTGGCAACGACCACGCTTGCCCGTGGGCGGGGCTAGCCACTGCATCTCCCTATCCAGCCAGATGGTCAGGTCCCCTCGCGTCCTCAACGCTGCGTTATACGCCTTCTAGTTCGTTGTGCGGCACTTACTCCGGTCCCAGCTCGTCTCTCTCATCTCCCCAGCCTACGCTAGCTGAGGACGACACTTGTGCAACAACGCCCAATTGCGACGTAATCAACCAAATTCGTCCTATTACACAAAAAATATAAAAAATCAAATAACTTATAAAAAAAGCAAATATTCAGAATGAATCCGTCAAACATAATTTTATAGAACTTAAAGTTCTCAAAAAGGAGAGAGTAGATGCATGCCGTCTTGACCCGCACGCGCCAACATAAGGCAATCTTTAAAACTTTGACAGCAACTGTACTTGCCTGCTCACTAGGCATGGCGTATGGCTCCGTCTATGCCCCAGACAACTTCGCTTCGGGAGGTGGCACCAATTTTGAGACCATGGTGATGGTCAAGGACAATACGGGCAGAGTGGTAGTCGGTGGAGCCTTCACAACAGTGGAGGGGCAGTCTGGCTACCAAGGCGTGGCGCGCTTTAATGCGGACGATTCGTTGGACACTAGCTTCAAAGTCACAACCAACTCATATGTGCGGACTGTGGCCGTCCAAAGTGATGGAAAGATCCTCATCGGGGGTGATTTCAACTATGTCACTGGTACGGGAAGCGCTTCTGCGGTGACCAGTTCAGGAATAGCACGCTTAAATGCTGACGGGACAGTTGATTCCACGTTTCATAACGTGCCTCTATTCAAAGTCAATAGTCCTGTTCGCAGCATCGTTGTTCAGCCAAATGGGAAGATTCTTGTGGGTGGCTACTTCACTTCTTTTGATGGTGTGCCGCGCTCGTACCTTGTGCGATTGAACACAGATGGGACACAAGATGGCAGCTTCGCTGCGCTTCCCAACAATCAAGTCGAGGACATAAAGCTGCTGGCAGATGGCAAGATTGTTATCGCTGGTTCATTTACCCAAGTCCAAGGCACCTCCATTCGTGGGGTGGCGCGTCTGAATGCTGACGGTACGCTAGACAACACGTTTGTCCCGAATGCAAACAATCCTGCTGCACCCAATGGCTCTTCTGGAGGATTGTTCCCTGTTTATCAGATTGCTATCCAGGCGGACAACAAAATCGTTGTTAACGGGGGGCCACTCAAATTTGCAGACGAGTGGCATCGTGGCGTAGTGCGACTGAATACTGACGGCACACCTGACAGCGCTTTCAATCCATTCATTAATGATTGGGGTTACGCTGTTGCGCTGCAGACGGTCGGCGGTGAGGAAAAGATTCTCGCTGGCGGTAGATTCACGGTAGTGGGTCAACGTGACATTGCGACGGATGCTCCCGTCGGCACAGACATTGTCCGACGCGGCATTGCTCGCTTTAACGCCGATGGCACAGTGGATGCCGATTTTGATACATCGAATGGCACGGATCTACCGGTCTTAGCCGTGTTACCTAACAACGATGGCACAGTCTACATTGGAGGTCAGTTCACCAGTGTGACTGGGATGGTGCGCCGCGGCATTGCCCGTCTTAAAGAGCTTGACCCCACAACACAGATCATCAACTTCGTGCAGCCCGATCCCGCTGTATACTCTGCGATGAACGGCGCCACAGTTGCGTGGACTGCTGCGCCGCCAACCACCAGCAGCGCAGGTCTGCCAGTCACCTATAGCAGTGTGACAATGTCGGTTTGCACAGTGAATGCATCCACTGGTGTGGTCACGTTGGTATCTCCTGCTGTAACAGGTCTGTGCACTATTGAGGCAAACGCTGCCGCCGGAACACAAGTGGTGGGCGGTATTACCTACGACGTCAGTGCAGCCGCTCCCGTGCAACAAAGCATGCAGATCGATGCGCCCCCAGATCAGAGCATCACGTTTCCAGCACAAACCACACCGCGCGACGTGGCAGGCGGCACATTCAGCATTGATCCCTTGGCCACGGCGAGTTCGACACTGCCAGTGACGTACTCCAGTTTGACCCCTTCCATCTGCACAGTTTCGGGGACAACCGTAACCCCAGTCACGGGAGGTCTCTGTACGATCGCAGCCGACCAGGCCGGAGGCACGGTGGGTGCTGTGGCATTTAATGCAGCGGCCCAGGTCACACAGAGCATGGTCGTACAAAGTGCTCAAACTGTAAATTTTCCAGCGCAGTCTGCGCAAAGCGTGGTGACTGGCGGCTCGTTTGCCTTGTCTCCTGAAGCCACTGCCACCTCAGGCTTGGCAGTGATCTACACAAGTCTTACGCCTGGCGTGTGCACTGTGACAGGTAGCTCCGTTAAAGTTTTGACCTCTGGCACCTGCACAATTGAAGCCAATCAGTTCGGCAACGAATATTTCACACTAGCGGCCCCGGTGAGCCAGTCTGTGTCAGTTACTGCGTTGCCAGCACCTGCTGCCACTCCCGTACCTACTCTTGGCGTATGGGCTTTGGCAACGCTGACAGGATTGTTTGGATTCATGGGCTATCGCCGACGCCTCTGATAATTAGCGCCTATTGAGGGAGCCTCCCTGGTGTTTAGTAACGCAGGGATGGTTCTTTTTTTCCGCAAACTTGATTTTTTGATTTACCGCAGTTGATGACCTTCTAAGCGAAGCGCGAAGAGCTGTTTCGATTCATCCTTTTTAAGGAGACGTCCAATGATCGCTAAGTGCACATCTCTTGTACAACGGCTACATACCTCTTGGTTTAAATTGGCTGTTGCAATGACATTATTAATCGGCGGACAGGGATACGCACAGACTTGCAATCCTGACAAGCCATATGATCACATCGTCAGTTCCTTTCATCAAACAGCTGTTCAGCGCACAGATGGTTCTTGGGCTGGCTGGGGCGCTACGATGGGCTCTCTTGGCTTGACTGGGGCGACTGGGACTACCTACGATGGCCGATCGGTGCCACGCCCCCTGGATATCAAGGCCGGCGGTACATGGGAGGCAGCCGGTGGTAGTTGGCCGAGCGGCCAAGTTGGTCTAGTTGGTGAGCCTCTGCTTATCACGCTGGCTAGCGCCAACGCCACGGAACAAACCGTGGCGCTGACAACGCAAGGTTTGTTTTCCTGGGGTTTTCCCCTAATTCTGAACTCCTCGATTAAAAGTGCCACGCGCGCTGCGGCGTTTGCCGTAGATGGCAAGACGGACGGGTTGCCGCCGGGTGTTAGCCCCACAGATGTTGCCCAACTTTTTGGCAGCTATCGCCTGTTGGCCGTTGTCACCAAGCCAGCACATGGCGGACAGTTATGGGTACTGGTCAACCATGCTGAGGCGGGCTTTACCAACTTGCGTGGCGATGGCTCGATTGATATAGCCAGCAACAACAAATGGCATCGCGTTAAGATCGACTCCGCGACGGATTTAAATAATGTAGTGGCTGTCCGAGGCCAGGTGGGCGGATTATCAGGTAGCCCTACGACCTTGGGCGCAATGATGGCTCAGACAGCAGATGGCAAGCTCTATGCGTGGGGTAATAAGCCTTATTTCGGCAACGGCGCCGCAGCCACTCCTACGCCTTTTGCAACACCGATGACTCTGCCACAAGAGGGAGGGGCGGATATCGCTCCGATGATGATTGGTGTGACTGGCAATGCTGTCTCCAGCACGATGTTCGTGCTCTCCACCACGGGTACCTTGTATTCGGTCGGCGCCAATAACCAGCGTCAATTGGGTGCCAACCTACCCGAAACTTCAGCCGAGGTGACTACCTGGCAGGTGGTTCATGGGTTTGGGGAGACAGAAGCCACGTGGCGCGGCAAAGTAAAGTCTTTTAGCGTGCAGGAGCACGACTCGGGCACCACTACCTCTAGTGGAGGCGCGGCGGGTGCTTTGATCACTGTCGATGATACGGTCTATACGTGGGGAAGTAACCATAACGGCATGATCGGCCGCGCGACAACCGCGGGGGGGGTTAGTGTGGGCGCAAATACAATCTTCCATTTGGGGCAGCCAGTTACCACCGGGGGAGCGCTTCCCGCTCGATTGGTCGAAGTTGGTGGACATACCATGGTCTATCTGCCTAAAGACAGTGCTCAATTTTGCTATGTCGGTCACCAGGTCAATGGGAGCATGGGCGATGGCGTAATCGCAGGTGCGACCCAAAACGCCTTCAATTGCAGCCAGACTCCTGTGGTGAATATTTGCGGCGCAACGGGCTTTGACAATGGGGACGCACCAAGCGTCTATGAAAACGGTGGCGGAAGCAACCAAGCCATGCACGCCTATACTAACAACATCCTGTTCCTGGGCGCTCTGCCGCCGCAGGCAAGTGATGATCTACCAAAAAATGTAGTCAGCGGGGCCTCCAATGTGGGAGCGAATGGCGACTTCATTGCCTCGCCACTCACGTTGGAAGAAGATGGGATAACCCAATCTACTGGACCCATGGGCAATTTGACAGCCGTGACCCTGGCCGGCGGAGATCTACCAGTTATTCTCACCACTCAGACGACCTACACAATGCAGGTCGCTTATACCAATCAGACTGGCACAGCCGCGGCTGTGCACGCCTGGGTGGATTGGAACGACAACGGGATTTTTGAAACCAGTGAATACGCCAGCGCCCCCGCCGTAGGAGGCAGCGGTTCGGTTGCGCTTTCGTGGCCCGCCGTCAGCAGTTTGACCGAGGGCTATCGCTACATTCGCCTGCGCATCACTACGAAGACCGGATCCAGTCCGTACAATGAGTTGTTTCCCGCGGCCAATGTGACGATACGAGGAGGCGAGGATGCCCGAGCTCTGGGTTTTGCCGCCGATGGTGAAATCGAGGATCATCGTGTCCGCGTGGTAAGTTCAGCAGTCGTTGCCAATCCCGATACAGACTCCACTGCTGTCGGCATTCCTGTTTCCACCCCAGTTGTGACGAACGATACGGCTTTGGGAGGTGGAAGCATTGATCCAGCCAGCGTAAAACCTACGGGAACCCAACCACCAGCTAACGGTACGGTCACTTGCTCTGCAGGCGCGTGCACGTATACACCAAACCCGGGTTTCATTGGCACCGATACTTACACTTACGAGGTATGTCTTGCTGCTCCTAACGCCGCGGTATGTGGCGAAGCCTCAGTAACTGTGACGATTACTGCTGCCTCTCCAAGTATCCAAGCCAATCCTGATACGGCCACCACACCTGCCGGGACACCCATCTCAACGCCAGTTGTGACGAACGATACGGCTTTGGGAGGTGGAAGCATTGATCCAGCCAGCGTAAAACCTACGGGAACCCAACCACCAGCTAACGGTACGGT
>NZ_JBNDIT010000046.1:0-4298 GCF_050434545.1 Comamonas sp. 4034
TCAATGTCCGGGCATCCATTCTCAATCAATTTACCGCGCTGGGCACGCCCCAGACGGTCGCTGCTGCGTAAATCCATTTGGGATTGGGGATGTCTCGGCCTATGGCCGATTTATGCAACAACGCCGTTCGCCAATATAAAGGAAGACAAGTGAATACTATCGCCTTTTAAAAAATCACAATCACCGACAGACAGTCATCAAACAATCAAATAGAAATATTCAATTTTTTGCAAAAAACCAAATCAAAATAGATTTAAGCAAAGTAACACTCCATACTTTACTGCTAGATTGTTATTGCCTTATACACGGCAGGGTGCTTTGATAGATATTTTAAATAGTCAGGATTTTAAGATTATTTAAATTAATAGAAACGGCATTAACAATCATTCTTCATGGCGATGGAGTTTTATACATGAGATTAATTAATAAAAACGCTGCATTTTTTGCAGGTTCAATGGTGGCGCTGGTCGCTTCCAGCAACGTGCAGGCTGCTACGTTGACCTGCGGCGTGCCATTGTCTGTATCCACAGCATCTGCAAGCGCATGGTCGACCGATGCAAAGCTGGTCGCTGACCCAACTACCACTGCGACCGTGGTGGACAACTTCGTGTTGAATAGTTTGGCCGTCTGGTTCGATCCAGCCGCCCAGACTCCGCCACTGCCCAGAAAATGGCTGTCATTTGGCATGACCACCGCAAACGATCCTGCTACAGGTCAGCCCTATCCGACCGTGAACATCACAGGCAATCCCCCCGCCAGCTCCTGGGTGCCTGGCCGCGCGACAATTTATGCCAATGAGCCCATCACCATTGACAACAATGTGGATCTGTCGACCATCAGGGTCACGGGCACCGGCGGTGCGGACAACCACGCACAGTTCGTCGTCAAGCCCGCTACCCTGCCCGGCAACGTGACCAATAGCACCTGGGTAAAGGCCACGGACATGGTGGCTCAGTGGGGCACCCCCAAAACCGACATTGACTTGAGTGGTGGCAGTCTGGGCTTTTATTACGGCAACAACACCATCGGTTTTGCCCTGTCCAGCGAGCCAACGACAGCCAGCGCCCCAGCAGGCGTGTATGCAGATCTTGAGATCATTGCCGACTGCTTGCAGACTCCTCCCCCCCAGCCCACTGCACCATTGATGTGCCCCGCTGGTAGCAAGGCTGGAGACACGGTCAAGATTGGCCCGTTCACCACCAATGCACGCGACTGGAAGTGGACCCAGCGCACGAATGGCTCCGGCGTCCTGGAGACAGTCGAGCAACCGCTGTTCGATACCTACCGCTACCGCAGCTATTTCAACCCAACCGATTTGACCACACCCACCAATGCGCGCTGGATCAGCCCAGGCACCACAGACCCTGCCGGCGATGATGTTCCAGGCGTGCCCTACCCGGCCGCCAGCGGGCAAACCCGGGCCGGCTTCAATGCCGCCGTGTTCATGCTGAATACCCCCATCACCGTGGGCAACAATGTGGACTTAAGCACCATCAAGCTCGACGGTAAGTTTGCTTTCGATGACACCGGCGATTCGGTGTTTGTGCAACCTGCGGGCGAGGCGGGCGCCATCAGCCCTGCCGACCTGCCCAATGGTTATGCAGGGTTCGCTTCTTACGTCACCCCAGCCCTTACCGGCTTTAAACGCGGCCAGAATAATATCGGCCTGCTGCTGGACGGCGGGCAATTCAAGAACGACTGCGCAGGCGGCTTATGCGCGCTGGGTGCCCTTGCCGACTTCTCCGTGACGGCCGTCTGCACCGGCGAGCCACCGAGCGCGGACCTGTCCATTACCAACACCAGTGCCTCCACCAGTGTGGCCCCCGGTGCCACGGTGACCTATACCATCACCGCAAGCAATGCCGGCCCGACGGATGCCACCGGTGCCACGGTGACCTCCACACTGCCCGCCGCATTGACCGGCGCCACCTGGACCTGCGCCGGCGCGGGCGGCGGCACCTGCGCGGCATCGGGCAGCGGCAATATCAGCGACACTGTGAACCTGCCGGTGGGCGCCACCGTGACCTACACGGTGACCGCCAAGGTGGCTGCCAATGCATCGGGTTCGCTGACCAGCACTGCCAGCATTGCAGCCCCCGCCGGCGTCGATGACCCAACACCCGCCAACAACAGCGCAACCGCCAGCAGCGTGGTGACCACGCCGGGCGCTGCGACGCCCGTGCCGGCCCTCGATCTGGCCGCGTTGGCCCTGCTGGGCAGCCTGAGCGCGGGTATTGGCGCCTTCGCGCTGCGCCGCCGCCAACGCGGCAAATGATGAGTTGCAGCCCTAGGGCTTAAAGACTTATGAGATACAAAAAATCGCCTCCATTTGGGAGGCGATTTTTTGCATTCAATGGCCTCATCGTCCCAGCGATGTAGCTGGAAGTGAAGCTCAAGGCCTCAGAATGCTTATTCAAGACTCGAGCCTAATATTGACCTGGCGCGCTCTTTCAATGTGCAGGCTCTGGATCATTTCTCAATCACCCCCTTCAACTGTGGTTCACAGTGTTAGTATGTGCCCTATGCAGCTGGTTTATCGGCTGCCCAAGTTTGTGATTGCGTGCTTCCAGATCGTTAATATCACTTGTCGTATTGACATTGAGGTAACCTGTACTGACGCGAACGGGCAACGACTCTGTTAAAAAATGTCAGCAATGAGGTTATCTCTTAATATGACTCTATGATAGAAATTTTTAGCCAGGGATTGAAATTTTTAACAAGTCTATTCCACTTTCTTTAGTTTGCTGCTTATTTTCTTCCGCTTATAGTGCCGAGATCACAATTGAACCCAGTTCAAATTATTTTGAAAACTGGAGCTTCAGTTCTTTCGAGCCTGCCGGCCAAGCTCTTTACTATTACGATGGCTCTGGCAACAGAGGGCCAAATTCACTCCCCTCTGGTGGCGGTCAAAACTCATGAACATTGGATGGAAGAGAAATAACTTGGACTGTTCCAGAGCAAGATGCAGCCCTAATAACTGCCGGCGTTTTTACTTCTAATTACAACACCTTCGGGACAAATCTTCCCACCGGAATTTTTGGACCGAATCCAACACCAAGACCCGGTCAGGGCTTTTTAAACAGAGGTAATGCTCAGTTTAGCTCACCAACTCCATTCCCGCCTGGAACAACGCTATTCTTTCAAGACGTTGACTCATCAGAAACTGCGGCTTACCGCTTCTATGACTGTTCAGGAAATATGGTAGATGCTGGCGATTTTGATTTTCTAAAAATCTCCTCAATAAATACCCCAAGCCACACGACTCTAGGCACAACACCAAATAGATACTGGAATATAGTAGCAACTGTCGCTGGAAATGACCCAAACACGGTGAATGGCATTTCAATTCGTTCGTCCTCAGTCTGCCAAATTGACATCCAAGGTACGCGCCCTGTAACTCGAGGAAGTATAAATTATTTTCTCGGAGTAACGCCTAATGTTGTTCCAACTGTCACGCCTGCAATTTCGGGAACAACGCAAGTTGGTTCTGCGATCACAGGCACATATACATATGCAGACAATGAATCTGATATTGAGAATCCTGCTGGAACGACATATAAACTCGTGAACAGTTCCAGTGCAACTATGATCAACTCTAGTGAAGGGACGACTGTTGCAAGCGGTTCAACAGGCGGTGCGTCAGGGAGCGTCCCATACACTCTGCAGCCCACTGACGTAGGTATGTACGTCTATTACTGCGTGATTCCTGCCGCACAAACCGGCGCATCTCCCGGTGTTGAGGTATGCACAGTGGCGTCAGAACCAGTTACAGATAAACCCTTACCCCAAACGCCTCCTGTCATCAACGATGCAAGCTATACGACGCCAGTGAACACTCCAGTCAATGGAAACGCGGGCACTGGCGGACAAGTGGCGTTTCAGACAGTGACACCACCCGCACATGGTCAGTTGACGATCGATCCAATGACTGGCGCATTTACATACACTCCAAGTGCCAGCTACACAGGCACGGACACCGCAACTGTTCAAGTCTGCCTCCCAGCACCAAACACTACCGTATGCGATGACGCTGTGCTCACTTTCAATGTGCTAGGTGGTGGAAGCGGATCGACTGCTACACCAGTACCGACGCTAGGTGACTGGGCTCTAATCGGATTGACTTCTCTGGTGGCAATGGTTGGCATTGGCCGGATCCGTAGGCGTCAAATCTGATCTATAAATGCAAAATCAGCCTCCCCAGTGTGAACTGACCCCCAGAAGTTGGACGCCGATCTAACCTCTGGGAGTTTTCATGGGAAGATATGACGAAGAGTTCAAACGAACTGCCGTCCAGGACT
>NZ_JBNDIT010000047.1:0-4082 GCF_050434545.1 Comamonas sp. 4034
GGCCTGGGAATTTTCAGTGTCCGCTGCAGTAATGATCCCTGATGAAGACCGGCAGATCGTTGGACGGAGGCATAAAGGGCACCTGGTACATCATGTCGCCGACAAAGCCGCGGTGATAGGTGCCGTGGTTGACCACATGCAGCACGATTTGCTCACGGGTCATGGCGCCTTGCCCGCCGCCAACGAATTCAAAATGGACGACTTTCGCGAGGTCGTCATTCGACCATGTGTCGACCAGATCGATATACCAGCGATCCATTTCCTGCACGGTTTCCCATAAATCGACGGCAGAAGGCGTGTGCTCGGTATTGCGTGCTGTGTAGCCATGCTTCCTGCCTTGCAGGTGGTGTCTGAAGATATCGTCTACCACATACACATGGTTCAAGGTGTGCACCATGTTGCCGAATCGCGTTGGCCTCTGGCGAAGGGCCTCCCCCTCAGGAAGCTCCAGTACAGTCTTGAAAGTCAGGCCATTCGCCCAACGCTTGTAGCGCACCAGCATTTTCAAGGTGTTGATCGCCGTGGCTGATGGTGTGGCGCCATCGCAGGCGCGGGCCGGGGTGGTTGCGCCCCGTATGGTTGTCGACATGTTCAAACTCTTCCTATGTTTTCAAAGGCCACGCAACGCTCCCTCGATATGGGTGCGTGTTTCTCCGCCGACCCAGACTTGATGGGCATCGTCGCGGCTCAAATAAATGCGGCCTTGTCGGCCCAGGCATGTGCCTTGAGCGGCTATGTAGTCGCCATGGACCATTCCGGTTGCGAACAGCCATTGGGCAAACGAGGCATTGAGACTTCCGGTGACAGGGTCTTCGACGATGGCTCCCAGATGGTCTGAGAAGAAGGCCCGAACTTCGAACCCAGGATCACTGCCGTTGGCGTGTGGGCCGATTACACCGACATCAATGCGGGTGCGCCATCGCCTGGCTGGGTGGAGCGACAGCACTTTCTCCGCCGAAAGCAACCGGATCCCCAGCCATCCCGGGCCATTGTCGATCCAGGCGGCGTCCAGAATGTCGCTGGCGTCAATTCCAAGCAATTGCCGCGCTTCGTCCAGTTCGGGTGGGGTTGGCGGGCCAGAACGGATCAGCGGTGGCGCAGCGAATGCAAGCCGCCCTCGATCGCGCCGGAGCTGGACCAGCCCTGCACCGCACTCCTGGACGATCGCCGCTTTGTGTTCGAGGCGGTTGTGGGCGGACAACCAGACGTGACAGCTTCCGAGGGTAGGGTGCCCTGCAAAAGGCATCTCCCTGTCCAAGGTGAAGATCCTGACCCGGTAGTCCGCCTCCGGATGCCTGGGGGCGAACACAAATGCCGTTTCGGAAAGGTTGAGCCACCGCGTCAGCCGCTGCATGTCGTGTGTGTTCAGCGCATCGGCACCGGTGACGACAGCCAGCGGATTGCCGGAAAGCGCGCCCGAGCCAAAGACATCGACCATATGGATAGCGAAGGTCATCGTTGGGGTCCTGTACCTGGAATCAATGGGAGAGGAGCTGTGCAAAGGCCAGGGTCTTCAACTGCGCAAGGCCAGCAGCTTCAGCCCTGCTACTGCAAACACCGCCGAGAGCACGCCTTCGATCCACCGCCGCAAGCGTGCATACAGGGCAATCATCGAGGTGGTTGAGAAGACGATGGCATAGCCGCCGAACACCCCAATTCCGAGGAGCACACAGCCACCCACAATCACCGCCACCCCATCGGCAGGGGTGTTGTGGTGGATTCCCAGCGAAATGATGGCGACCCAGGACATGATGGCCTTGGGATTGCCGAGGTGCATGAGAACGCCCTGCCGATAGAGCAAGCGATAGCGCAGCGCCTTGCCCGATACGCTCACCTCGTCAATGCTGTGGCACCGCTTCATGGCCGATTTTCCTGCGCGGAAGGCCAGCCAGAGCAGGTAGAGACCACCAGCGATTTTGAGGGCGACAAGCGCCTGTGCATATGTGGTCAATACGGCAGAAACGCCGGTGGCTGCCAGGATCGCCCAGAAGAGCGAGCCCGTGACCACACCGGCTGCCAAAGCGAGCGCGGGGCGGCGCCCGTCACGCATCGCCGTGCCCATGATGGCCATGTTGCTCGGTCCGGGGCTGGCAGTGGCGATGAGATAGGTGCCGTAGACGAGTGCGAACTGGCTTGCGGTCATGATGGTTTGCTCCAGAATTACGTGGCGCGAACTGCGCTACGGCTGCAGGTCCGCGCGATGGACGATATGAAGCTTGTTGCCATCGGGGTCCCGCAGGTAGGCGCCGTAATAGCCCTCGCCATAGCGGGGGCGGGGCCCAGGCGCGCCGTCATCGCAGCCGCCATGCGCAAGTCCATCGGCATAAGCCGTGTTCACTGCCGCTATCGATGGTGCAAGAAAGGCCACCATGCTGCCGTTGCCAGCAGTTGCCGGTTCACCGTTGAAGGGGCTGTAGACATAAAAGCGCGGCAAGGTGGCATGTGCACCGACCCAGCACAGCGCGGCAGGCCCGCCATCGGGCGAGACGATTCTGCGCTTCAATCCAAGCGGGGAGAGCACTGCATCGTAAAAGCGACCCGCTCGCCCAAGATCGCGTGCTCCGACAGTAATGTGGCTCAACATCCTGCTCTCCATCCCTTTCCCGCATCGCGGTCAGGCCCTTTTCACAAGGGGAAACTGCTTTCCAGAAGCATCGGTATGAACGTTACACTATTGAGGTATTTAAATAGTGTAACGTTACACTTATATTTCTGAGGCCGCGAGCGTGCTCCTTCAATCACCCTGGATTCCTCATTTGGCAAGCACGGGCGCGAACGTCGCCGAACGGCTGTCGTTGGCATTGGCCGGTGACATCATCGAAGGCCGGCTGGCAGGCGGCGATCGTTTGCCAGCGCACCGGGATCTGGCCAGGACATTGCAGATCGGCCTGGGCACGGTGACCAAGGCCTATGCCGCCCTGGAGCGCAGAGGCCTGACGCGCAGCGTCAAAGGGCGGGGAACCTTTGTGGCAATCCTCCAGGCCCATGGCGGCCGGCAGATCGATCTTTCAGCCAACGCGCCGCCGGCTGCGCTGGGTGCGCGGCTACTGGCGCGAACATTGACAGGGATCGCGCGCAAGATCGATGCGGATCACTTCAATCTGTACGCTCCCCCCGGTGGGCATCTGGAACACCGTCGCGTGCTTGCGCGCTGGCTTGACACGCTCGGCCTGGGTGTGGAGCCGTCGCACCTGGTTCTGACCAGCGGAGCCCGCCAGGCACTGGCGTTGGCCTTTGATCTTGTGTGCGGGAGGCATGGGGTGATTCTGACTGAACGGATCACCTATCCCGGGGCTATCGCTCTGGCCCGGCGCAGGGGGTACCGGATTCAGGGTGTCCAGATCGATTCCGAGGGGATGGTGCCGCAGGCGCTCGCCGAGGCACTTGCAGGCATCAAGGCCACAGAGGGGAGGGCGGTCTACCTCACGCCAACGCTGCACAATCCGACAACCGCCACCATGGGGGTTGCTCGAAGGCAAGCCATTGCAGAGATCTGTCGACAAGCGGGTGCCTGGATCATTGAAGATGGTGTGTATGCAGCGTCGTCTCCAGGGTTGCCTCAGTTGGCGACACTGGCTCCCGAGATCGCCCTGCACGTGAACGGGCTTTCCAAGTCGCTCGGCCCGGGGCTGCAGATTGGCATGCTGGCACTGCCTCCCAGTCTGTGCGAGGCCGCGCAGGACTTTCTGCGTGAGCTGCCAATGGCTCCGTCCGCCCTGTCATGCGCAGTGGTCGATGACTGGCTGGCCACTGGCGTGATTGCTGCGATCCAGCAAGATCTACGCCATGAGGCCCGGCGGCGGTCCAAAGTGGCAGCCTCGCTCCTGGGCACTCGCGGTCTCGTCTGGCACCCTGATGCCTATAACGCCTGGCTACCGATGAAACGCGATGTCGCCGATGGTGTCTTTTCTGCAGCTATGGACATGGGCGTGAAGCTGACCTCGCCGCAAAGCACCATGGTAAGACCCGGTGATAGCGCCAGCGGCCTGCGAATCTGCCTGGGCGGCGCCAGTTGGGAAGAACTGAATGAATCTCTGGCAATTCTGGCAGCATTGCTCAAGTGACGGGCTTGATGCTATGCG
>NZ_JBNDIT010000048.1:0-4063 GCF_050434545.1 Comamonas sp. 4034
CCGGCACCTGGAGCGCAAAACGATTCTGTTGGCGAAGGGTAGAAACACGCCACGCCAGTGCCCGGTTTTGAGACCAGTACGCGCGCGCGAGGTTGGCCTCATAACCACATACCAGCGCACTTCTTAGCGAACTCGCAAACGCAGGCACAAACGGAAAAGCCATCTGCCCCAGTCGCCGTGACTGTGGCTGACTGGGGTTTCAGGTGACTTCTTAATGAGTTTGAGAGGGAAAAATTAAAGGGCTACGCATCATCTTCCGAATATTTCAAAAGTCTCTTGGCTAGCTCTATATCAGATATTTTTTCATCACCCTTCACATCATTAATGACATCTAAAAAATAGAAAAAATCAAAGAGATTATAGTACTTAAGACCATTAATATTAATTACAACTTGACCTTCTGTATTTTCAATTGGAAAAAATCCGAGATCAGAATTAATATCACGAGGATCGATTGCATAGATCTCAATCACCTCAGACTCGGAATTCAAATTATTAATCTTACAAAAATCCTCAAACTTACCAGATCTTCTAAAGAATGAAATTAGTTCCGCTAGATTCAATGATCCCCCTATGAAGCGCAGCACAGTTCGTAGTGGATACGCAACGCTAGCGCCAACAACAAAGCCACCTAAACCCCTTATTTTTGCGATATATGCGGGGTTGCAGGTGACTTTTTAAATGATGCTATATTGGATGTAATTTAATCAATCAGGTTTGAAGTTATTTATTTACATCTATAACTATTGGACTGAAGATTGATATATGAGGATTTTTATCATTTTTCAACGAAAGTAATACATTAATAATCTCTTCATCTTTGCAATATTTTATCAAATAGCTAGAGGATAAAAATCTGACTTCACTTGAACTATCTCTTATTAATGGCCGCAATATATCATCGATTGATTGTTTGCGAGACCACTCCTCGATTGTGTGATTTAGTTTTTTTGTAAAATTATTAAGCAAGGATGAATTAGAGCTCTTCTGTATTTCAAAATACTCCTTGGTATACCTAATAAATTCTTCTCGCAAGTCTTCTGCAGACATCTTATTTCTCCATGTGTTTTTGAATTATTTCCATGCCAATTTTATACTGATCGTCGAAGCTTTTCCCGTTTAAATAATCTCTTAGACGAATAGTTGTGCCTGGAATATAAGATGAGTATTCCGCACTAATAGCGCCATGCACGATTGGATCAAGATTAATAAGATTATTAGTTGAATTAATTTGAGTAACTGGAAAACCTGATCTTGCAACTTGGCACTGCTCAACAACATGATGTATCTCTTTTCCTGCAACTCCGTATACTTTTTTGGCAGCAGAAAAATTTGCAAATGTCTCTATTGCACCAATTTCTTGAGCAATAGTTTTGGCTCTTGTTGCAAAGCTTGCAGGTCCCGCAATTATGGGATTTACAGCACCAGTTGATATTGCCAATGTCAAATCAGCAGCAATAACACCTGCAATCGTTATCTCGTAAGCATAAACTAGAGCCCATCCACACGCATAAGCTAAAGGCCCGATACACAACCCTTGTGGATCGGTATAGCTCAGAGGATTGCCGCTCACATAAGCAAACCGATTCCACCCGCCTGCCAGCCCAATCGGATCAGCCTGAAAATACCGTCCATCCAAAGGCCCATAGTACCGGTTGACGTTATAGCTCAGCTGCGTCTCTTCGTCCCACTGCTGGCCCGGATAGCGCAGGTTGAAGGTCACCTCTGGCGCGTAGCTGGGCAGGCTGCCAGCGACTGCGCTGTCCGCTTGCACATAGCCTTTCGCCCCGGTGGTCGGGCTCACTTCGCCAAAGCCAGTCAGCAGCCACTGCCAGGCCACTTGCCCTTGCTGGTTGGTCAGGCGCCTGGGGGTGCTCAGGTGGTCTGCGTGGATGGCATACAGCCGCCCATTGATCTGGGCCGCCACTGGCACCATGCCTTGGGCGGTGGGCAGGTAGATGACTTCGGTGCTGTCCATCTCGCCCGCAGGCGCTGCCGAGCTTGCACTGCGCTGGTTGCTGTAGGTGCCCACGAGTTGCGCGCTGTCTTCTTCGCTGTAGAGGGTGTGCTCGGTGCGCGGGGCCGTGGTGCTTTGCCGTGCATCGGTTTTGAGCAGGCGCTGGCTTGCGCTGTTGTAGAGGTAGCTGACGGCACTGGGGTCGGTGCTGCTGGCGGTGCCGGTGACTTTGGCGACGCGGCCATTGGCACCGTAGTGCAGGTATTGGGCTCCGCTGGTAGTGCCACTGGTAGTGGCTGAGGTGATGGCCCCTGCTGCGTCGTACTGGTAGGTTTTGGTGCTCGCTGCGTTGCCCGGAGTGGTGGTGCTGGCAATGCTGGCTAGCACATTGGTGCTAGCGGTCAGGCTGTAGGTGCGGGTGGTGGTGGTACTACTACCCGATGCAGGCGTCTTGACGATGGAGGCCGAGAGGCGGTTGCCGTTGGCGTCGTACGCATAGCCCATGGAGTTGTAGCCTGCGACATCCAAGAGGCCCGTGGCCAGGGTGCCCACCTTGGGCCAGTTGACAGCGGCTGTGCTCTTGAGGCTGTGGCCGCTGGCGGTCATGCGCCCGGCTGCGTCGTAGGTGTAGGCGCTGGCGATGCGGGCTTGCACGGTGGTGGTGGCTGCGCCCCCGGCGCTTGCAGCGGCTGCCACCATCTGGCTTTGCTCGATGGCAGACACGCGCCCTGCCGCGTCCCAGGTCAGATCAAGGATGCCGGTGTGGGTGAGCTGGCCTGCGGTGTTGTAGCTGCGCGCTTCTGCCAGCTTGGCGGTGGCTCCTGGCGCAGCCAGGATGCCGGGCCAGCTCCAGCCCGTAGGCATGCCCAGCGGGTTCCAAGTCAGGCCTGAGAGGAGTGCCGCACCGTTCCACTGCATGCCGGTGATGAGGCCCGTGCTGTCGTACTGGTAGGCCAGTTGTTTGCCAGATGGATAGGTGATGCTTTGCACGCTGCCTGCCCCACCCTGGCCTGCTGGCACGTAGGTGTAGGCAATGGACTTGGTGGTGCCCCCTGCCAGGATCTGTGTCTTACGCAGCACGCGGCCCAGAGCGTCGCGCTGGTATTGGGTGGTGACTCCCGGGTCCTGCACTTCGCTCAAGTGCCCGATGCTGGCATTGGGCGCAGCAGCGGTGTTGTAGGTGGTGCCGGTGAGGTCGTAGCGCAGCACAGACGATGTGCCGTTGTTGTAGTTGATCTTGGTGATGCGGCCCAGGGCATCGCGCTCTACACCAATGGTGCGGCCTGTGGCATCAGTGGTGGATGCCAGAAGGCCACGCACGTCGTAGGTGGCATTGCCGGTGCCTGCATCGGGGGTGACCTCTTGCTTGGCGTTGCCCAGTGCATCGCGGGTGTAGCTGGTGGTGACGCCCTTGAAGTCTTTGGCTGCGGTAACACTGTCCAGCTGGTCGTAGGTGAGCGAGGCTGCGTTGTTCAGCGGGTCGGTCACTTTGTTCAAGCGGCGCAGGCCGTCCACTGCAAGCGTGGTGGTTTGAGACAGGCCATTGCTGGCAGAGACCAAGTCTCCATTGGCGTCATAGCTCAAGCTTGTGCTTTGGTTGGCACCTCGGGTCTCGCTCGCCACCTTGTTAAGACTGTTGATCGTGCGCTGTACCTGCAAGGCGGTAGTGGCCGCGCTGTCCTTGACGATGGCGCTGGTGGCGTTGTCTTGCGCGTCGAGGGTGTACTGGCCGGAGTTGCCCCGGTTGTCGCTCCACTTGCTGGTGCGCAGGGCGCCGTCGTACTGGTAGGTGATGGCGTAGCCGTTGGCGAATGTGACGGTGCCCAGCTTGTCGTTGGGCAGGTAGCTGAGCGTGGTGAGCAAGCCCCCAGCGCTGAAGCTGGTGAGCTGGCCCTTGGGGTTGTAACTGTAGCTGCGCACAAGGCCAGAGGGGTCGGTCGCGGTGAGGATGCGGCCTGCGCCATCGTGGGTGTACTGGCTGATGCGCCCCTGTGGGTCGGTGACCTTGTTGAGGTTACCCTTGGTGTCGTAGCCAAACACGGTCTGGCCGCCCGCATCGGTGTAGGAGTACGGCAGGCCATTGGGGTTGTAGGCCCAGGCGCTGGA
>NZ_JBNDIT010000049.1:0-3791 GCF_050434545.1 Comamonas sp. 4034
TGCGGGGAGCCATTCCAATTATCCCGCCACGCAAAGGAGCGAAGCTGCGCAAAGGGCTGGCATTTGCTCACCGCAATGAAGCGGTCAAGGCGTGTGGGAGGTTGGGGGCGGGCTACGTGACCAGGGGCAGTCCAAAGATAGGCGGAGTTCGTCTACCTGACCAGGGGGCAGTCCAGGCTGAGTTCAATATCGGAGCATCCATTCACAATCAATTCACTGAACTGGGCACGCCCCAGACTGTGGCCGCGGCATAAATCCGTCTGGAGTTTGGGGTAGCGCGGCCTCAGGTCGATTTATGCAACAACGCCGTTCAGTCATCAGTGGATCGGCCCCATCTTATGTAACATATTTTACAAAAATCACTATCACACTGCAAATTAACAAAATAATTTAATTAAAACAGAAAAATACATTGAGAAGTATGGATATAAGATTAATTAGATCCATTGTTCTAGCGCGGTGGATTTGTAACTCCAAAGCCCAAGAATGCCAATTGCTTCAACAAGCATTAAGCAGGCTATTCCTTTTTACCATAGGTATTTTTTAATACACATATGGGAATTAGATAAATTTATTAAAAAATCTATGAAATCCAAAAAAATATTGACTTGCGCTATGCTTCTTCTCGGGGAAATAGGAGCAGCACAAGCTAGTGATATCCATCTCTACTTGTCGCAGCCTGGCCTGAATGCAGCCAAAAATTCTACTATAATTGAAGGAGGGTTACCCTGGAGTGCCACTGAAGCACAAACTACTGGCTCTTATTCAATGGAGACGTTTGACAATGATCCGGTAGGCTCAAGCTCCCCGGGAACTTGGGTAATTGGTGATAAGTCAGCAGGTACTGTTGCAATTCAAAGTGGAAACGTCTGGGGGGGCTTTGAAAATACGCCGTACCTGCTTCCTTCAGATATTACGATCACCCTAAAAAAACCTGCCCGATATTTGGGATTTTGGTGGGCTTCTGGTGTGATGGGCAATCGCTTTCAATTACTCGATTCCAATGATAATGTATTAGTTGACTCCAATATCAACCAATTAATTACATTTCTAAATAGTAGCGCAAATCTTCCAGCATTGGATGGCGTCACCACCTATGCGAAGACGCAGTACTACGGAAATCCATTTCCTCCATATATGAACGGAGGTGGAGGAGAGCCTTATGTATACTTGAATTATGTTGTCAATGACACTACAGGCACTGGCTTGGTTGCTATTGCAAAAATAAGATTCATGAGTCCTGCTGGAATATTCGACATTGATAATCTAGCAGTTATGGAAAGCGCAATAAGTGCGGCGCAATTGCCGCCATCTTGGGTAGATACTGGCATTACCGCGAAATTTGCCAGTCCAATCACTTTAGATGATGCATATACAACTACCCAGAATCAATCGAAAAATTTCACCCCTTTAAGCAATGACCCCGATATTCCTGCTGACAGTACTGTCACCATGCAAGGTGCCAGTTCTCATGGAGGAACGGTAGTTGCATCGGGGATTGGAGAATGGACTTACACTCCTCCAGTCGATTTTGTTGGGATTGACACCTTCACCTATACCGTGTGCTTACCTGCACCTGAGCAAACAAAATGCTCTACGGCGAAGGAAACTATTACTATTCCCCCAACTGCCTTGCCATCGATATCTAGTACAGCGGAAGGGATTCCGAAAAATGGCGTGTTGCCTACGCCTGCTAACGGTGGGCCATTTATTTATAGTGGTGCCCCTTCGAGCACCAAAGGTGGGTCAGTAAGTATTGATCCCAATTCAGGCGAATACGTATATACGCCACCTGCCGGATTCACGGGGATAGATTCATTCAACTATACTATCTGCTTAGCTGATGCACCGACAGTTTGCTCGACATCAGTCGTGACCATGAGTGTATATGGTCTAACCGCGCAAAATAGCAGTGCGCATACCTCCCCCAATACCCCAATTTCTAGCTCTGAGCCAATACCATCTTTGTCAAATGCTCCTGCGGATACAACATACGACTACGCATTAGAAACACCGCCAAACAACGGATCCGTTGTAATGAATCCTGATGGCACCTATATCTATACACCCAACCCTGGATTCACTGGTGTGGATACCTTCAGGTATAAAGTCTGCACAAAGGACCTCACCCCTGCCGCGTGCTCAGTGGCAACAACCACTATTAACGTGGACGGAATCATTGCAGCGCAACCTAGCAGTGTGCAGACTACGGTGAACAGCCCAGTGGATGCTAAGGCCCCCCCCCCCGTTGAAAGCAACATACCAGCTGGCACAACTTATGCTTATTCAACAACGAGTAACCCTACCCATGGATCTGTTACAATGAGCTCTGACGGCAGCTACATTTATACCCCTACTAATGGCTACTCTGGGGAAGATTCTTTTGAATACCAGGTATGCGTGGTCGGTGCAACTCCTGCAATATGCTCGACAGCAGTTATCACTGTAAAAGTACTTTCTATCTCAAGCGCCACCCCTGTGCCAACGATGAAAGGATTGGCATTATTTTTGCTGATTGGCTCGATGGGAATTCTAGGTATTGCCCGCATTCGCCGCCACTTCTTGTGAAGAAGTGTATTTACAAGCTAAGTACTTAACTCTTATCTTAAATTGGCCAGCTACATGCTGGCCTTTTTCGTGCAGGCAAGCGGTACTAGCTCTAGCAAACGCTGTTTGATATGAGTTTTTATGGACTGCCCCTAGTCAGGTATGAAGTCCCCTTGAAAGCCCGAACCACCCAGAAGTAGAGAATCCCCTCCAACGGACTCTCTACATGAAGAAATCTAGATTCAGTGAAGCCCAGATAGTCGGTATCCTCAAGGAGGTCGAACTCGGCGCCAGGGTCAACGAGACATGTAGAAAGCACGGTATCAGCGAGCCAGCCTACTACAAGTGGAAGAGCCAGCTCTCGGGGATGACGGTCTTGCACTTGGCCCAGCTGCGCCAGTTGCAGGACGAAAACGCCAAGCTCAAACGCATGTGCGCTGACATGGCGTTGATGCACCATACGCTCAAGGAGGTCGTTGAGCGAAAGCTCTAATTCCGGAGCGTCGCGAGGTGGTCGTTCAGGCCTTAGTGGCCGAACTCGGCATGAGCCAGCGCCGTGCCTGCAAGGCCAGCGGCATCGCTCGCTCTACGCTGCGCTAGGGGATGCGGATAGAGACTTGGACTGTTTTTATGCCGTAAGTCCAAGGCTCGCCCGATATTCGATACGGCTGAGTGAGCCAAGGGATATCTTGATCCGCTTTTCGTACTACCAGCGAATGTACGAGTCGACCACCTCAATGAACTGCTCAATGATCGTGCCTGGACTGCCCCTAATCAGGTAACATTTGTTTTAATTATTAGATCTTCATTTAATATTTATTTAATTTATGATTGACCTCCTTTGGAGAGGTGAGGTGGAGAAGCACATTGGCGTAAACTACGCTACAGCCCGCGTTACGTGGGCTTTTTTTTAGGTCAAGCAGTTTTTCAAAAAAGACAAACAATTACCAAAGATTAATAGCTTAAAACTACTATTACAATAACGCATTAAGCCGAGTTCGTGCTCTCCTCCCTCCCTCCCATAGCTTGCACGAGATCCTTGATCATTCAAGGTCGGCTTTTTTATCCTGTGACCTCTGCCACCCTCGCGGTGGCATTTTTTTTGCCTTTCGCGTAGGGGGGGGGCGGACGAAAACTTGGACTACGAGGGGTAGTTCATGTATTCCTACGAAGACAGAATCCGAGCTGTTGAGCTATATACATAAAGCTAGGCTTGCGAGTCAGGCCCACGATCAGGCAGTTGG
>NZ_JBNDIT010000050.1:0-3756 GCF_050434545.1 Comamonas sp. 4034
TCACCGAGCTGGGCACGCCCCAAACGGTGGCCGTGGCATAACTACGTCTGGGGTTTGGGGAGACTCAGTCTCAAACCGATTTATGCAACAAGGCCCTCTCAGAGTGTTGAGCCTACTCAAAATTGAACTGACCCCCAGAAGTTGGACGGTCACGATTCCGCCGATCAGGCGGTGCTTCTCAGCCGGTACTCCACCGGGCTGAGCCCTTGCAGCCCGAGCTTGATGCGCTCGTGGTTGTAGTAGTGGACGTAATCATGCACGCCCGCTTCGAGCGCATCAATGCTGTCGGGTTTGTCGAGATGGAAGTACTCAGCTTTCAGTGTGCCGAAGAAGCTTTCAATCGCTGCGTTGTCGAAGCAGTTGCCTTTGCGGCTCATGCTTTGCTTGACACCATGACTCGCCAGCATCGCTCTGTAGGGCTGCATCTTGTAGTGCCAACCTTGGTCGGAGTGCACGATCAGGTCAGCGGCGGACTTGGCGCGCGAGAGCGCTGTCTCGAGCGTGCCGGAAACCAGCTCGAAGACTGGCCGCCGTGCCATGTGGTACGAGACGATCTCGCCGCAGTACAGGTCCATGCAGGCTGACAGGTAAAGCTTTTGGCCGCGTACATTGAACTCGGTGACATCGGTCGCCCACTTCTGGTTCGGCGCAGTCGCGCAGAAGTCACGCCGCAGAACGTTGGGTACGTACGCATCACTCATGCCCGGGATATGCCGGGAGCGCTTCTTCGCCCGGATCAACGCACGCAGCCCCATCTTTTGCATCAGACGCTGCACGCACTTGTGGTTGACCGGCTCCGCCATTGAATTACACAGCGCTGCCGTGATCCGCCGGTATCCGTAGCGGCCCTTGTGCTCGTCATACACAGTACGAATTCTGGCCTCCATGGCTCGTTGTTGGTCGACGCGCTGGGCCGCCTGGCACTGGTAGTAGAACGTGCTGCGCGCCAAGCCTGCTACCTCCAACAGGTCCGCCAGCTTATAGTCATGCCTCAACCCGGTAATCAGGCGCGCTTTGTCGGCGCAGCTGACATCTTCGACCGGATCAAGGCATGCAATTTTTTTAGGTACGCGACCTCCGCGCGCAGTCGGTCGTTCTCTTCTCGCAGGATTTTCTCCGCATCGGCAACGACCGTGCTCAACGGTTCTGCAGAACGTCGTTTTGGCTTCATCTTGGGCTGTTCTTCTTTCCCGCTCTCGCGCGCCTGCAGGCGGCCTTGATCGAGATTGCGTCGCCAGACAACGACCTGATTGGGATTGCGGATGTCATAGAGCGCTGCGACCTGGCGGCTGGAGAGCTGCTCTCGATCCTGATGAACCAGCACCTGCAGCTTGAACTGCGCACTGTACGCGCTGCGCTTGGGGCGCAAGCCGTCGATGCCGTGCAGTCGGTAGTGGCTCACCCAGGTGCGGACCTTCTCCTCAGGCACCGACCACCGACGAGCCAAAAGCTTCGCGCCGCCTTCGCCTGCCAAGAAGCTCTGGACCACTTCCAGTTTGAACTCCGTCTCGTACTTCTTCATGAAACCCCTTGAAGTTCGTCCAACTTCTGGGGGTCAGTTCAAACCCGGGGCTATTCATTTTGGGAATTTAGCAAAAAATTAGAGCGTTTATCAAAATCCTGAATTTAATTAACTAATTAGCATCTAATTTCTATTTGTTGGAATCTTAAGTTTCATCCAAGGAGATGCACTCATGACTGCAGTTCACACTATCAAAGGCAAAGTAGCTCTGATTGCTGGCGGGGCAAAGAATCTAGGCGGATTGATCGCCCGTGATTTAGCTCAGAACGGCGCCAAGGCAGTTGTCATTCACTACAACAGCGATGCCAGTAAGGCCGAAGCAGAAGTAACCGCTGGGGCCGTAGAAAAAGCTGGAGCGAAAGCACATACGATCCAAGCGGATCTGGTCACAGCGGGTGCTGTTGCGAAGCTCTTCGAAGACACTGTGGCTATTGTAGGGCGCCCCGATATCGCCATCAACACGGTGGGTAAGGTGCTCAAAAAATCCATTATCGAAATCACCGAAGCGGAATATGACGAGATGAGCGCTGTGAATGCCAAGACCGCCTTTTTCTTCCTTAAGGAGGCAGGTAAGCATGTTAACGACAATGGCAAGGTGTGCACACTGGTTACTTCGTTGCTTGGCGCCTTTACCCCTTTCTACTCTTCCTATGCTGGCACCAAGGCGCCTGTCGAGCATTACACGCGTGCTGCGGCAAAGGAATTTGGTGCGCGAGGCATCTCCGTCACTGCGGTTGGGCCCGGCCCAATGGATACTTCATTTTTCTATCCGGCAGAGGGCGCTGAAGCTGTAGCGTATCATAAGATGGCTGCGGCGCTTTCGTCCTTTAGTAAAACGGGCCTTACAGATATCGAAGATGTCGTGCCGTTCATCCGTCACCTCGTCAGTGATGGTTGGTGGATCACAGGTCAGACCATTCTCATCAACGGCGGGTACACAACCAAGTAGGTGGAGTTGAAGGGTTTTCAGCTGAATTGTCTTTATTTCGATGGCGCCTCGTCTCGGTAAAAAACAGGGCGCTGTCTTTTTCTCACCTAGATTTAGCTTATATGCAAATCGGCTTTGTTGCACTACAGGGACTTCACATGAATGCAAGCACTGGCCGGAATTCTTTTGACAAACAAGCATGTCCCGTTAGTCAAGACGATCAAAGCGCATAAAACGAGGAACAGACTGCACATCTACAGACGGGGTTCAGCACAGATGTGCCCCCCAAGAAACAAACCGCGCAGCAAGGCTCCATTCAAATCCCGTGATGTCTTGCGACTCACAATGCAACAATCGAGCTTGCTTGCTGCTGGTCTGACCTGTTCATTGCATCTTTGATTTCACGTCTAGCATGTTGAATCCATCGTTTGGCTTATGCGCCAGCAAATAGGGGTTGCGTTGGGCGCGTGCTGATATGTGCAGCCTCGTAAGGGCGCTCATGGACCATGAGCGCCCACAGGATACGGGCATTCTTGTTGGCCAATGCGACGACGGCCTTTTGCCAGCCGCTGCGCTGTCTCAGGGCAATAGCCCATTGTGAGATAGGGTCCTGATTGTGTTTGCCCGTGAGCACTGCAGCCTTTGCGCCTTGCACCAGCAAAGAGCGTAGATAACTGTCGCCGCGCTTGGTAACGCCTCCCAGGTTGGATTTCCCGCCACTGGAATGTTGGCGGGGAGTCAACCCCAGCCAGGCCGCAAACTGTGCACCATTTTTGAACTGCTTGAAGTCACCAACGGTTGCGACAATGGCTGATGCCGTGAGTGGTCCCAAGCCTTTGATGGAAGCAGCGCGCTGCACCTGCTCATCTTGTTTGTTGTGCACGGCAATACGTTGCTCACACCAATGGATATGTTCATCGAGCTCTTGCCAATGCATGAACGCACGCTGCAGTGCGATGCGAGCCGTGCCTGCAACTTCATTACTCGCGTCTTCCAGAATGTCATGCAAATGGGCGCGTAAGACTCTGGGGCTTTGCGCCAGCACGATACCAAACTCAACCAGCAAGCCACGAATGCGGTTGATGCAGGCTGTGCGCTCTTCTTTAAAGCCTTCGCGCAGCCGATGCACGCACAGCATGCCTTGCTGATCCAAGGTCTTGACTTGTACAAAGCGCATTTGAGGACGGCTCGCGGCTTCGCAAATAGCTGCAGCATCATTAGCATCGTTTTTACCGCTCTTGCCTTGCATCCGGTAGGGAGACACCAACGCGGCAGCGATCATCCGGGCATCAAACCCCATGCGTAT
>NZ_JBNDIT010000051.1:0-3614 GCF_050434545.1 Comamonas sp. 4034
CAACCTCGCGCGCGCGTACTGGTCTCAAAACCGGGCACTGGCGTGGCGTGTTTCTACCCTTCGCCAACAGAATCGTTTTGCGCTCCAGGTGCCGGGTAGTCGGCCTTGAACATGTGCAGTAGCTCCTCTTGGTGCTCAGACCTGGTCTCCAAAATCTCCAAGCGCATTTGCTCCCGCGCCTTGGGGCTGTCACGCCAATAGTCACAAGCACGCATGGCTGCGGCCATCAGCTCAGAGGTGATGCGTGCCGTCTTCTGGATGCAGACGATCAGCTCGGGCTTGTGCGTTCTGATGGCCGCTCTCTGCGCATCGGTCAGGCAACCGGCATCCACTTCAATGCCGGTGCCGTCCGGTGTGACTGTAGGGGTGATGCCGCATGCCAACAGCTCGGCAAGGATGTTTTCTGCATGCATCAGAACACCTCCTTGTCGGCCTTCATACCCGGGTTGCTTGCAGAAGATTCCCTGCCAAGATTCCAAGATTCCACGTTTTGAGAGTTGGGAATCTTGGAATCTTGGGTGGAATCTTGGACAAAACCAGAGTCTTGGGGCAGTCGCCAGTACCACCCATCACGCGCCCCGTTTTCCCCTTTTTTGCGAACCACTCCCAGTTTCTTGCTGGCTGTCCAGATTTGCTTTTTGCTGAAGCCAACTTTGAGAACACTTCGCTGTGCTTCATCGGCGGGCGTCCAGCAATCCGCCGTCAGGCACGCTTTGAGCATTTCGCAAATGTCGTTGCTGTCCTCCGCACTGCTGTCATCCTCAGAATCAGTCAACAGATCGCGGGCTGTGCCCTCCACCGCCTTGCCCCATGCAATGCGCGATGCTTCAATGCCTGGGAGTGGCTCGGTTTGCTCCAGGTGGTATTCAAAGCCGCCATCATCCGGGCCGATATTGGACTTGGCGCGCGCCAAAATGCGGGCGTCCTCACCTGTCTCCAGGCTCTTGACCTTGGCTGCTACCAGCACGACGCGGGCCACGGCGGTAAAGGCTACGGAGCCCACCACGCGCTGTGCCGGGTCTGCCCCTTGCCCGCCCTTGGAAAAATGGCTGATGCCCAGCACCGCACAGCCGCACTCGGAAGCCAGATCCACCAGCGGCTGCAAGGCCCGGCGCACCTCGGTATTCTTGTGGCTGTCGCCCGTTACCGCTGAGACCACCGGATCAACAACCAGCAGGCGCATACCGCCGATCTCTGCAATGGCTTGGCGCAGTGCGTCCAGATCGCGGGCCGGGTCAAACGGCTGCATCTTGCCATCCGTGCTCTGCGCACCTTGGATGAAGTAGCAGCGGTCACGATCTGCACCAGCGGCCAGCAGGCGGGGCAGCAAGGTATCTGCCGGATCGTCCTCACTGCTCCAGATCAGGATGTTGCCCCTCTCCACCCGCGTGCCGTCTGGCCAGCGCCCGCCCAGGGTCACGGTTGCGGCCATGGCCAGCGCCAATGTGGTTTTGCCTTGCCCTGGGGCGCCAGCCAGAATGTGTAGCTTGCCCAGCGCCAGCCAGTGCTGCCACAGCCAGCGGATTGGCTCGGGATGCAGGTCTGTGCCACGCTTGAGAATCACCCGGTTGGCGAGCTTGTGCGCGGGCGAGTGGACGCTCTTGCCGAAGGCGTCATCCTCCAAGGGCGGGAAGGTCGGCTCGGCTGGGAAATCGAAATTCTGGTGATGCATGGCTTCACGCATGGGTGGGCGCAAGGCCAGCGCTTGTGCAACACTGGCATCTACCGCCTCGAAGGCCGATTTTTGATGGGTCATGCAAATACCTCCCCAATCTGATGGATGCGATTTGCAGCCAGCCGCACGCGTTGCCGATCGTCTTGCGACAACACCACCCCAGAAGCTATATTTGCTGCTGCAATCGCAATCAGATTGCTCTCGACCGCCAGTACTTCCAGCGCTTGGCGGGCAGTAAAGGGTGTTGGTTTTGCTGGCGCAAGGGAGCCATCTTCGATCCAGCATCCCAGCACCTTTGCGGCATCAATGAACCCCAGTCCGTAGGCTGCCATGTGGTAAGCCAGAACATCACCGCCACGGGCGCCGCAACCGGCCATGCAGACGAATGCGCCGCTGTGCAGGTTGATCCGCATGGAGTCACTGCCACCGTGAAAAGCGCAGGCGGTGGTAACCCACTTTTTGCCCTTGCCCAGCTTCAAGCCCTCAGCCTCGTAGTAGCTCTGCGGGTCAGGTTTGCGGGATGGGTCAACTGCCATGGCTTGCCCTCCACGCCCGGATGCACGTTGTCAGGTAGAAAATTGCCATGAACATTTACGCGCCCTCCGAAGAGCAGGGCAGGCCCAGCACTGCGCGGATGCCGGACACAGGCCAAGCCAGGCGGCTGCCTACGCGTACCGGGCGAAGTGCGGCAGGGTATTTGCCATAGCAGGCCCATTCACGCAGGGTTTGCGGCGCCAGCATCAGGTAGTGGGCGGCTTGCGCAGTGGGTACGCAAGGACGGGTTTCCTGCTCCAGTGGCGGAAAAGGTGATGCGACAGGTTTAGTGTTTGCGGGCATCGTTTGCTTTCGTTGGTTGCGATAGCCGCAGTTTTGTGATTCCAGGTACTGATGAATAGCTGGGGAGCTTCAGAAAACCTGCCCACCGTCGAGCCTTGAATGGTGGGGACAATGGTGGGTAAATGGTGGGTCAGTTGGGAAGCCAAGGGGTAGGGAGGTTTACCAGGCCACAAAGTCACTGGACAACAAAAAACCCGCAAGGCCAAGAACCATGCGGGTTTGAAAGGGTGGGGAGGTTACTCACCAAGGGTGGGAGGGTTTGCTTTGGTGGGCGTTTTTGGCGCCCCTCCCGTTTTGCTCCAATTGGCAACGGTGGATATGCGCGTTTTTGCCTCGGTGCTGAGTAGGCTGTACCGAGGATGTGCATCAAGGGCCTCTAGCAATACCGCCTTGGGGGATTTGCCCCGCTCATGCGCGCCAGTTGCGACCACCCCTTCCCAAACTTCAATACCTGCTCTCAGTTCCACCGAGTGGCATGGATGGGACTCGTCAAGCGCAGATGGTTTTGCCAGCAGTAGCACCGGCTCTGCGACTTTTTGAGGTTCTGGCATGGCATGCAGGTCAATTGTTGGCTGCGCCAATTGAAGGCTGCGCCGGTACGAGAGAATGCACTTGCTTTGCGCCCACTTGATGAACGCAGCTTGCTTGACGCGTGTCATCTCCGGCGCAATCCGAATAGGTTCGGGCAGCTTCGGGAACGCAATCTTGTTCGTCCAAGAGTTCCCTTGGTCATCGTGGTGATCTTCCCACGCTTCGGTGAATGGCAGGGTTCCGGCGCAAACGGCTTCAGTGGCTGCCCGAAGATAGAGGAGTGCTTTGCGGTATTGCGTCTCGTGTATAGCTATTTGCAGTTCAGCGATGCGCTTGCCATGGTGCATGAGTGGATCAATGGCAGCCCACAGCATTGCAGCCTCTTCAAGCGTCCAAACTTCGACAAAACGCCAGTCCGACAAGTCTGGCAATTGGCTCACGTCCATCACAGCACCCCGCATTACGCCCTATACACAGCACCCAGGGCAGGCGGGTAGGGGCCCGCTTTTCGGAATACAGATCTAGCCTGGGAGTAGCAATAATACTGTATATCCATACATATATTTATGCC
>NZ_JBNDIT010000052.1:0-2939 GCF_050434545.1 Comamonas sp. 4034
TGAACTGACCCCCAGAAGTTGGACGCCGATCTAACCTCTGGGAGTTTTCATGGGAAGATATGACGAAGAGTTCAAACGAACTGCCGTCCAGGACTACCTTGCTGGGGATGAAGGATTCAAATCAGTAGCTCGGAAACATGGTTTGGATCCCTCTATCTTGCGCAGTTGGGTCAATGTATATCGTGCGCATGGTGAAGCGGGCTTGCGCAAAAAGAGTCAGGGCGTTTATTACAGTGGTAGCTTCAAGCTTGCTGTGCTAAACCGTATGTGGAGCGATGCTTTAACGCATCGACAGCTATTGGCTGTGTTCAACCTGCGGTCAAGTACCGGGCTCATTGCAAAATGGGAGCGTCAGTACCATGAAGGGGGCCCACAGGCTTTAGAACCTCGCCCAAGAGGGCCCCGCAAAAAGATGCCCGACCCAATTCAGCCCAAACCAACTCCAAGCCCGTTGCCTGCGGTGGCAGACCAAGCGAAATCACTTCAAGATCTGCGCATGGAGAACGAGTACTTGCGCGCGGAGGTGGCCTACCTAAAAAAATTGGATGCCTTGGTTCGATCGCAGCAGCCGACAACACGCAAAAAGCGAAAGTCGTAATCGAACTAAGGCATGGTCATCCCCTGGCAGCGCTGCTAAAGGCTGCCAGGCTGTCGCGCAGCTCCTTCTACTATCAAAGAAAGGTGCAGGAGGCTGGCGAGCACTATGAGGCACTCAAGGAATCGATTCGTTCGATCTTTCACCGGCACAAGGGTCGCTATGGCTATCGCCGCGTGACGGCTCAACTGCGCCAGGATGGCTCAACGGTCAATCACAAGCTGGTGCAGCGACTGATGCAAGAGCTAGGGTTGAAGTCGCTCGTTCGTCCCAAGAAATATCGTTCGTACCTCAACGCTAACCATGTAATTGCGGAAAATCTTCTGGACCGTCAATTCCAGGCTGATGCACCCAATCAAAAATGGACAACCGATGTGACTGAGTTCAATGTCAAAGGCGAGAAGCTCTATTTGTCTCCAGTGCTGGACCTCTACAACGGTGAAATAGTCGCTTACGAGATGAGGGATAGGCCAGAATACGGGCTCGTCGGAAGCATGCTCAAGAAGGCTCTGGCCCAGCTTGATGGCCAGCAAGCACCGTTACTGCATTCAGATCAGGGGTGGCACTACAAGATGCCGGCCTACCGAGCACAACTTGCTAACAAGGGCGTCACGCAAAGCATGTCCCGCAAAGGCAATTGCCTAGACAATGCAGCAATGGAGAGCTTCTTTGCAACTGTGAAAACGGAATTGTTTTACATGCGGAAGTTCGAGTGCGTCAGTCAGTTGCGTGATGAACTGCACCGGTACATCCGGTATTACAACCATCATCGCATCAGAACAAAATTAAAAGGCCTGAGTCCGGTAGCGTACCGAGCCCAGGCTATGAGCCTTTAACTGCATAATCCACGCAAACCCACCACTCTGTTTAGACTGCTCTCGGCCAGAAACTGTCCTCCGGCGCGAGTCAGCCAACGGCAGGTCTAGGCACATCTGAGTCAATCCCGGAAACAGCGCAGAAAATGCACAGCTTGTTCGGAACATCACACTGACAAAAGGGTTGACTTTATGCGTTTCACAGCCTGGCTCGTAGCCTTCGGCCTCACCTTCTCACTCACATCGCCTGTGCTGGCCCAATCGGCAACCGCACAAAAAGCACCCACAACGCGCGACCGCATCTCGGTGGTCGTAGAAGGAAGCGGGCCGGATGTCATCCTCATACCGGGCTTGGCATCTTCCCGCGACATTTGGCGTGGCCTTGCCGCGCGCCTCCAGCAAAGCCATCGCCTGCACCTCGTTCAAGTGGCTGGGTTTGCTGGAGCACCCGCAGCACACGATCCGCAAGGTCCAGTGATTGGGCCCACGGCAGAAGCCGTCGCGGACTACATTGAACGCGAGCACCTACAGGCACCCGCCATCATCGGCCACTCCCTGGGGGGGGAGGCTGCACTCATGCTGAGCGCGCGTCATCCCGAACGGGTGTCGCGCCTGATGATCGTCGATGCGTTGCCCTTCTACAGCCTGCTGCTTGATCCGTCTGCAACCAGCGAGAAAGCCACGCCGGGCGCGGCCGCATTTCGCGACACCTTGCTCACGGCAACAGACGCTCAGATGGAAGCCATGCAAACCACCTCCCTCGCCCGTCTCGCCAAGACCGAAACTGCCCGTCCTTCCCTGCTCGCCGCTAGCCTCCGATCAGACCGCCAGACTGTGGCAAATGCCACCTACGAGTTGATGACCTCAGACCTGCGTCCCGAGCTCAGCCGCATCACCGTGCCTGTGCATGTAATTTATGCCTACGACACCAGCTACGGCATCCCCGTAGGCAACGTCGATGCCACGTTTCAATCCGCCTATGCAGCCACGCCTCAAGTCAGCTTCCAACGCATTGATGGCAGCTACCACTTCGTCATGCTGGATCAGCCCGAACAGTTCGAGCGCGCCGTCATCGACTTTCTCAGCCCCACAACGCGAACGATAAAGCCGATAAGGCTTCCAGATGAGTTCTCAACAGGCGCCTCAATGCCCGTTCCTGTTGGCAAGAATCAGGAACAGTGAGCTGAAACCTCACCTTGGCGTTGGCCCCAAATGGTTGCCTGCTTAAAAACAAGCCTCTCCCTGCTCCACTGCCGTGAGGTGCTGCAGGCAGATCTGGCAACATGAAAAGCGTCAGTAATGACGCGGTCATGTTGATTGGCCGAATTGGAGATGTCACCGTTAGGTCGCAATGCAGCTACGAGCTACGGCAATCAGTGCAAAGCAGATGTTGGTAGTCTGAGGGTGAATGACCGCAATGGGTCGGGTGCAGTCCATCAAGTGGCCAAGTTTGAACTGGCACATCTGGCTAGTTTCGCTGTAATTTGCATTTAACATTCCACTGTCCAACTTCTGGGGGTCAGTTCAGT
>NZ_JBNDIT010000053.1:0-2181 GCF_050434545.1 Comamonas sp. 4034
CCTCAATCGCTTCACCGAGCTGGGCACGCCCCAAACGGTGGCCGTGGCATAACTACGTCTGGGGTTTGGGGAGACTCAGTCTCAAACCGATTTATTTGCAACAAGGCCCCATTCAATCACACTTGCTAAAATGCGGATGCAGTGAGAATGTTTCTTGTCTGCTTAGTACTCGTTTACTAGATATCTGTTCGTTGTTAGGTATTTTGGGTTTAATCACGATATTGCAAAAAACTTCAATCCTGAAAATGATAAAGCACTGTTTGGTACTCATCCTGTTGCTGGTGTCTTTTATGCAAATCGGAAAGAAAAGACCCTTCCTTGCGTCATATATGACACCAGGAAGGTTTTTCTGTTTTTGCGATTTAGGCTGTGCGCCTACGGCTTTGAACGAGGCCGAACGCAGCCAGCAGTGAAGACAACGCGATCAGGCCCCATACGCCTAAGTTGGGGACTGGTGTTGGTGTTGGCATTGCCGGAGAAACTGCAACAGGTCCTGCTGCACGAGAACACACCTCCAATCCAGGCGTGGCGCCTGTTTGGGCAGCGGGCGTTACACAGAAATAGAGGTATTGATTCAAATCTGCGGGTTGCAAAGTGTAGGAAACTGTCTTGGTGTCGCCACCTGTCGAACCGCTGGCGACCACGATCCCTTCGTTTGAATGTGCAATGGTGGGACTGGGGCTGGTGACGAATCGATATGAGGTGCCGCTTGGGTCCTCGACATCTGCGTCGTTGTCTGCATAGGTATAACTACCGGTCACAGGAGATCCGATTCGGGGCGTGCCCGTGATAGCAGGCTCAGCAAGCGGTACTGTATTGGGCGGGGCCTTCTCTATCAGTGCCACCATATGTTGATATTTCGGATCGCGATTGCGGAACAGATCCATGGTGTATTTGCTGGAGCGATACGTTGCGCGTAGAGTTGGTAGATTGGCTCGCATTGCCGCATACAGAGCTGTGTAAGCATCGACGAACGCTGCTTGGTCGCTGCCTCCATACTGCGTGACATCCTCTAAGCTCGGACGCGATGAACCTCGTGCTATGTCAATGCTGGCGGCAGTGCCGTCATAGTCGTTGCCAATCTCCCATAACGCATATTGCAGGGCGCGTCGCTTCTCTACGCTGCTTTTGTAATATTCCTCGTAGTACTGATCGAGCAGCCAGTAGATGGCTGCCTCACCCGCTGCACCGGACAAGCCCTTGATGGCACTGGCGCCCGCCTGGGTATCGAATTGAGCGATGGGGATGTCATAGGTGAAGGGGGGATTTGTTCCATGATCGATGCAAATCAACAGCACTGACAGATCGCTATATGGCGCCCCATTGGAGTCATAAGTCAAGTCCTTTGATGTTCCGGAATAGATCGAGCTGAACTCATAGGTGACTGGGCCGGACACGAAAGCGCCCATCGACAAGCCGGGAATCGCCAAGCAGAACGCAAATAAGAGGCTGGAGATCACTTTCTTCATCGCATCGTCCTTTTCATATGTAATTGCTTGATACCGAGTATTTTGACGTATGTCAAGAATTTGGACAAGGGTAGCTTTACTGAAATTTGCCTCCATCCGATGTCATTCTAGTCAACGGAGTGACAAAAGTAGGCGACCAAACAACTGCTTCTCGCAAAGAATGGTCGCAATAGTGAGAGGCTTAGTGTGGAAGGAGAATGTCAATATTTAGACCGCAAAGTGCGACGACTTGGCAACCTCGACGGCGTTCCGAAAGCCCACGCTGCCTATGCCAAGATTGCAGAAGATAGGCAGGGAGGAAATGGCGCCAGTGTGCTGAAGTCGGAGCGCATGCGATGGATGAAATTGGGTTGGCTTTTCTCTTATTTTTTTAAAAAACAAAAATAATTATAATAATAACAAATGAACAAAAATAGTTGTGCAGGATTTTGAAAAGTTCATCGCTAAGGCTTTGTTGCACAAATCCGGGCCGTAGCGGTAGTAGGCTCGGATGATGAGTGAGACGAACTGGGGACGGCGCAAGTACCGCACCACAAACTGGAAGGGGCGTTGTTGCACAAATCCCGTCCTCAGCTAGCGTAGGCTGGGGAGATGAGTGAGACGAGCTGGGGGCGGCATAAATACCGCACAACAAACTGGAAGGCATATAACGCAGCATTGAAGGCCCGAGGCGACTTGACCATCTGGCTGGACAAGGAAATGCAGTGGCTAG
>NZ_JBNDIT010000054.1:0-1941 GCF_050434545.1 Comamonas sp. 4034
TTTGTGGTGCGGTACTTGCGCCGACCCCAGTTCGTCTCACTCATCATCCGAGCCTACTACCGCTGCGGCCCGGATTTGTGCAACAAAGCCGTTCCGGGATACTCGACCCTCGCCTCATGGCCAGCAGCTCGCATTCCCTGCACCAACTGGATCTTGGCTATTTGGTGTTCGATGGACTCTGGGGCTGTCACTCCCCCCTGTCCTGATGCTGCGGCAAAGAACTGGAGACCGCGTGGGCTGCGCTTGAGTACTGCTGGCGTTCGGTGTCGGCCAATGACAAAGGTGCCGATGGGCTGCTTCCGCCATTGCGCCCAGATGTCCAGGGGCGTGGTGAATGACTCGACATCTTTACCGGTTGCCGCGATGGTAGCTATGAGTGTCATTCACGGATTGTCCTATGGGTGGGCGCAATGATGGATGAAGTGCCTTTTGGCGCGGGTCCGCCACTTGTAGACTGTCGAAAAAGCGGAGGTGTTCTAGATGCAAACAATGGGTTCAAAGCTCTTGGCGATTGTTCGTGTACCTGAAAACGAGCGGGTTCGCTGCCAGAACCCTGGCTGTGGCCATGGGGTGCACGCGGCAATCCATATCGTGCGCGAGGGCGGAGTCCTGATGGTGCTGGGCAGCACATGCTTTGAGCGCCGCTATGGAAGCGCCAAAGCTCTGGGACAGCCCCAGTTCAACTTCGGTGGGTCTGGTCGACCGCTGACCACCGAGGAGCGCGAGCTGCTGGATACCAATACAGATCTTCTGCTGGCGCGGTTTGAGGAGGAAGAGCGTCAGAGCCTGATCCGGGAGCAGGCGCTGGCGCTGGCGCAGGAGCAAAGGCGACTCGCTGCCCAAATGGAAGAGCGTCGGCGGGAAGCCCAACGCCTGGCTGCAAGATCTACTGTTGCCTTCGATCCACGGGAAAAGCTTCGAGCTTTGAGAGCGGCATTTGCCAGCAGAGTGGTCCAAGAGCCTGTCCCGCGCGTTTTCACGCAACACCAAGAGCCTGATGGCCCTGTGGCGTCACCCCCTCCATCTTGGGCGCAGGAGGTGAAATTGAACGGCAGCTTCTTCTGCTACGCCTTTGGCGATGGCAGTCAATGGGTTCTGTACCCGCTCCAGCAGGGCGACTATGCCCTGCGGCCATGGCCAGCAGCTGAAGACGGATGGGATGAGGCATTGCCCCCGAGTCTCGGAAGGCCGGAGCCAGAATCAGGCTTCTACCGTGTTGATGACCACATGGGATTTCTCCATGCCGTCGCGCGATTCAGCACAGGCCTGCGCAACACATCGAATCCAGCCGAGATACCCCACGAGTTTGAGGTGCTCGCGCGAAAGGCCTGACCTGGCCCTCCAAAGCTCAATGCTAGGGCTACGAGAACATGCCCATCAAGCGTTGGCGGATAGAGGCGGGAGCTGGCGCTTGCACTTGGACAGCCGATGCTCTACGAAGGACCGTGACGGAGACCCCGTGGACGATCGCGGGCAATCCGTTAAGCTCAAGCAGAAACCTTCCTAGCACGGTGCGGTGGTTTCCCGAGGAGATGAAGTACTGGTCATCGAGCAGGTAAAAGCTCCAGTGTTCTTTCTTGTCTGCGCTCAGGTAGTACTCAGCTGATGCTGCAAGCTGGTGCAAATTGAGGTTGAGACGCTTGAGCACGCATCGGTCATGGCCCGGTGGCAGGCCAATCAACTCAGCCCAGGTGGATCCGTAGTAGTCCGGGTGCTCGGTCCCCGCTACCAATGAGAGATCTATGCGAGCGTTTTCAAGGTGCGCCACCTGTGTGATTTTTTCGCGGAACACGTGCTCATCAAATCGAACCAGGCGCTGGCTGGCGAAGGCAGGCATATCCCCTTGCAGGGCTTTGTTGCACAAATCCGGGCCGCAGCGGTAGTAGGCTCGGATGATGAGTGAGACGAACTGGGGTCGGCGCAAGTACCGCACCACAAACT
>NZ_JBNDIT010000055.1:0-1703 GCF_050434545.1 Comamonas sp. 4034
GCCTCGAACAGGTCGGCCACCAGGCCATAGTCGGCCACGCTGAAGATCGGCGCCTCCTCGTCCTTGTTGATCGCCACGATCACCTTGGAGTCCTTCATGCCCGCCAGGTGCTGGATCGCTCCCGAGATGCCCGCTGCAATGTACAGCTGCGGCGCCACGATCTTGCCCGTCTGGCCCACCTGCAGGTCATTGGGCGCGTAGCCCGCATCCACCGCCGCGCGGCTCGCGCCAATGGCTGCGCCCAGCTTGTCGGCCAGCGGCGTGATGACTTCGTTGAACTTTTCCGCACTGCCCAGCGCCCGCCCGCCCGAGACGATGATTTTGGCGGCCGTGAGTTCGGGCCGGTCGTTTTTGGTGACTTCGCGGCCTACGAAGGCGCTTTTGCCGCTGCCCTCGACAGCGGCCACGGTTTCGACGGCTGCCGTGCCGCCGGTGGCTGCTGCTGCATCAAAGCCGGTGGTTCGCACGGTGATGACTTTCTTGCCGTCGGTGCTTTGCACGGTGGCTATGGCGTTGCCCGCGTAGATGGGGCGCTCGAAAGTGTCGGGGCTGTCCACTTTGGTGATGTCGCTGATTTGCGCGACGTCGAGCTTGGCCGCTACGCGGGGAGCCACGTTCTTGCCGCCTGCCGTGGCGGGAAAGAGGATGTGGCTGTAGTTGCCTGCAATGGCGAGCACTTGCGCTGCCACGTTTTCGGCCAGGCCGTCCTTGAGCGATGCGCCTTCAGCGAGGATGACTTTGGCAACGCCTGCGATCTGGGTTGCGGCCTGGGCTGCAGCGGCTGCGCCTTCACCTGCCACGAGAATGTGGACGTCGGCTCCGCAGGCCTTGGCGGCCGTGACGGTGTTGAGGGTGGCGGGTTTGATGCTGTGGTTGTCGTGTTCTGCAATAACGAGTGCGGTCATGATGTTTCTTTCAAAGCCATTGATGCGTTGGTCTGCCCTAGCCGGGGTTAGATGACTTTGGCTTCGTTCTTGAGTTTGTCGATCAGGGCCGAGACGTCAGCGACTTTGACGCCTGCGCCGCGCTTGGCAGGCTCTGCCACTTTGAGGGTTTTGATGCGAGGGGTCACATCCACGCCCAGCTCTTCGGGCTTGACGGTGTCGAGCTGCTTTTTCTTGGCCTTCATGATGTTGGGCAAGGTGACGTAGCGCGGCTCGTTCAGACGCAGGTCGGTGGTGATGACCGCTGGCGTTGTCAGTTGCAGGGTTTCGAGGCCGCCGTCGACTTCACGGGTGACGCTCACCTTGTCGCCCGCGACTTCGACCTTGGAGGCGAAGGTGGCCTGGGGGAGGTCTGCCAGCGCTGCGAGCATCTGGCCGGTCTGGTTGCAGTCGTCGTCGATGGCTTGTTTGCCGCAGATGATGAGGCCGGGTTGCTCTTTGTCGACCAGGGCTTTGAGGAGCTTGGCAACGGCCAGGGGCTGGAGCTCTTCGGTGGTCTCGACCAGGATGCCGCGATCGGCGCCGATGGCCATGGCCGTGCGCAGGGTTTCCTGGCATTGGGCCACGCCGCAGGAGACGGCGATGATTTCGGTGACGACGCCTTTTTCCTTGAGGCGCACAGCCTCTTCCACCGCGATTTCGTCAAACGGGTTCATGCTCATCTTGACGTTGGCAATGTCCACTCCCGTGCCGTCGCTTTTGACGCGCACTTTCACGTTGTAGTCCACCACGCGCTTGACGGGTACCAGTACTTTCATA
>NZ_JBNDIT010000056.1:0-1556 GCF_050434545.1 Comamonas sp. 4034
GCTGCGTTATACGCCTTCTAGTTCGTTGTGCGGCACTTACTCCGGTCCCAGCTCGTCTCTCTCATCTCCCCAGCCTACGCTAGCTGAGGACGACATTTGTGCAACAACACCGTGCTGCCCGTAGGCAGGGAGGTATCCATTGTATCTTCTGGTAGTCCAAGTTTTTGTCCGCATTCCCTCAACAGCGGCGCCTTCGGGCTCTATACCTTTTGAGGCGCCAGAACAGTATGAACTGGTAGCGCCGGCAAACCCGCCCGCGTTCATTCAGGCGACCCACAAGGCAGCGGAGCTGGCGCCACTGGAAACAGAGGACGGCTACCTGCAGCAATGGGAAGTGGTGCCCCTGAGCGATGAGGAGCTGGCCCCGTTGGAAGCCGAGCACCTGGCAGCCGAGCAGGTCGCCCGGGATGCTGCGCGGGTGAACGTCACCAAGCGCCAGGCGTTGCTTGCGCTGTTTGACATGAAGGCCATCAAGAACGAGGACATCGAGGCGCAGATCATTCTGATCCCTGATGATTTCGACCGCTACCGGGCCTTGGTGGACTTGCAGGGATCGGCAGCCATCCCAACACAGGGCGACGTTCCGACCATTGGCTACGGCTCTACGGTCTACGAAGACGGCACCCGCATGACTCTGGCAGACCCGCCCATCAGCAAGGAAAGGGCCCTGCAGATCGTGCGCGACCACAAGAGCAAGGACGAAGCCATGTTTCGGGCCAGCTCCATGCGCCGGCACCTGCTCAATGGTGGATACCTGCAGGCCTGCAACGCGCTGCCAGCCTGGCGGAAGCAAGCGGACCGGGATTGCTCACTGCCCCAGAACTGGGTCCCGAAAGGCTGCAAGGACGTGTGGACCCGGCTGCTTGAGCGCCAAGCCAAGTGCCTCGGGGAGCAATCATGACCACCGGTGTAATTCTGCAAATTCAGGCCTGTTTTGCCCTGTTTGCCACCGGTGCGCTGGTCAACGGGTGGCGCATGAGCGCGCAGGTGGTCAGGAGCGAGGCCGAGCAGGCCCAGGGCACCGCGACCAGCGCAGAAGCCGTACGCACCGATGAAACCCAAACAGCGATCAAGTAAAGCAAGCATGCCCAAGACATCTACAACGCCGACCGCCTGGCGAACCTCAAGACTGGCATTGATGTTGATGTGCGCGCTAGGCTTGCCCGTGCTGAGCGCCTGCACCGCGACATCGACAGCCGAAGTGCCACTTATCATGCGCAAGCCCAAGCCCAAGCCGACGCCGCTGCCCGCAGCGATCTTGCAGACACAGCCGCAGCCCTCGACCGCCAGCTTGCAGAAGGCCTCGGCGTGGTCGCGAGCCTCGGAGGCGACCTTAGGCGGCGAGACGCCTAAGTAACCGCGCTGTGCGGCCAGTTGAATATCGAGCGCCGGCTGAGCGGTGAAGACAGCGACCAGGCCTGCAGGCAAAAATAGAAAAAGCCTCCCCGGCACCACTACGGCACTGAACTGACCCCCAGAAGTTGGACAGTGGAATGTTAAATGCAAATTACAGCGAAACTAGCCAGATGTGCCAGTTCAAACTTGGCCACTTGATG
>NZ_JBNDIT010000057.1:0-1387 GCF_050434545.1 Comamonas sp. 4034
AAGTTCTCGCAGGCGCAGAAGGCCGCAGCCATCGAGCACTACCTCACCCATGACCGATGCATCGCGGCCACCATGAGGGCGCTGGGCTACCCCAGTCGTGGAACGCTTACCAAATGGGTGCGTGAGGCATTCCCTGAGGCCAGAAGGGCTCTGGTTGGCAGTGTGGGTCAACGAAGGTATCCCGAGAGCTTGAAGCAAGCGGGAGTCATGGAGCTTTGCACTCGGCAGGAAAGTGCGCAAACAGTGGCTGATAAGTTCGGCGTATGCCGGCCAACGTTGTACAACTGGAAGAACCAGCTGCTGGGACGTGAGGCACCCGCATCAATGAAACACACCGATCAATCACCGCAGGAGCGAGAGCGCGAAGAACTCGAGCGCCAGGTTGAGATACTGCGCCGCGAAGTCAGGCAACTGCGCCTTGAGCAGGACCTCTTGAACAAGGCCAATGAACTGTTAAAAAAAGGTCTGGGCGTCGATCTGCAGCTCCTGTCCAACCGGGAGAAGACACTGCTGATTGACGCCCTCAAGGAGCACTACCGCCTGCCAGAGCTCCTTGCACAGTTGGGTCTTGCACGCAGCTCATACTTCTACCATCGGTCCCGCACAGTGGTCGGCGACAAGTACCTTGTGGTGCGCCAGTCCCTTACCGAGATCTTTGAGTCCAACCACCGCTGCTACGGCTACCGCAGGCTGCAAGCCTCTCTGGCCAGAGAGCAAGGCCCGATCTCCGAGAAAGTGGTGCAGCGACTGATGAAGCAAGAGAATCTGGTCGTCGCAAAGCCCAAGCGGCGCAGGTTCGCGTCCTACCTCGGCGAGATCAGCCCGGCACCAGATAACATCATCAACCGTGACTTCCAGGCGGCCACCCCAAATGAAAAGTGGCTCACGGACATTACAGAATTCCAGATCCCAGCAGGCAAGGTGTACCTGTCACCCATCATCGATTGCTTCGACGGCATGGTGGTGAGCTGGACCATTGGAACGAGCCCGGACGCAGAGCTGGTCAACTCAATGCTGGATGCAGCTATTGAGACAGTGGCAGACACAAGCGATCGTCCAGTGGTCCACTCTGATCGTGGTGGCCACTACCGTTGGCCAGGCTGGCTCTCTAGGATGAGCGAGGCGAACCTCACCCGCTCGATGTCTCGCAAGGCCTGCTCTCCTGACAACGCGGCTTGCGAAGGCTTCTTCGGCCGCCTCAAGAACGAGTTGTTCTATCCTCGGGACTGGAAGGGCACGACCATCGAGCAGTTCATTGAGGTGGTCGACTCGTACATCCGCTGGTACAACGAGAAGCGGATCAAGATATCCCTTGGCTCTCTCAGCCCTGTCGAATACCGGGCGAGCCTTGGACTTGCGGCGTAAACCAGTCCAAGTTTTTATCCGC
>NZ_JBNDIT010000058.1:0-1169 GCF_050434545.1 Comamonas sp. 4034
GATTACGCAATGATCTTGGCAACCACGCCAGCGCCAACGGTACGGCCACCTTCGCGGATAGCGAAGCGCAGACCTTCTTCCATAGCGATAGGAGCGATCAGCTTGACGGTGATGGACACGTTGTCACCAGGCATGACCATTTCCTTGTCGGCTGGCAGCTCGATGGCACCGGTCACGTCAGTCGTACGGAAGTAGAACTGAGGACGGTAGTTGTTGAAGAATGGGGTGTGGCGGCCGCCTTCATCCTTGCTCAGCACATACACTTCAGCGGTGAAGTGGGTGTGTGGCTTGATGGAGCCTGGCTTGCACAGCACTTGGCCGCGTTCCACGTCTTCACGCTTGGTGCCGCGCAGCAGCAGACCAACGTTGTCACCAGCTTGACCTTGGTCCAGCAGCTTGCGGAACATTTCCACGCCAGTGACGGTGGTCTTCTGGGTATCCTTGATACCGACGATTTCGATTTCTTCGCCGACCTTGACGATACCGCGCTCGATACGGCCCGTCACCACGGTACCACGACCGGAGATCGAGAACACGTCTTCCACAGGCATCAGGAAGGTGCCGTCCACAGCGCGCTCAGGCGTTGGGATGTAGGTGTCCAGGGCTTCAGCCAGGCGCATGATGGCAGGCTCACCCTTGTCGGATTGGTCGCCTTCCAGAGCCAGCTTTGCAGAGCCGCGGATGATAGGGGTGTCGTCGCCAGGGAAATCGTACTTGTCCAGCAGTTCGCGGACTTCCATTTCCACCAGTTCCAGCAGTTCTTCGTCGTCCACCATGTCAGCCTTGTTCAGGAAGACGATGATGTAAGGCACGCCCACCTGACGCGACAGCAGGATGTGCTCGCGGGTTTGTGGCATTGGGCCGTCAGCGGCAGAGCAAACCAGGATAGCACCGTCCATCTGGGCAGCGCCGGTGATCATGTTCTTCACATAGTCAGCGTGGCCTGGGCAGTCAACGTGAGCGTAGTGGCGGTTAGCCGTTTCGTACTCAACGTGAGCGGTGTTGATGGTGATACCACGGGCCTTTTCTTCAGGAGCCGCGTCAATCTGGTCGTAAGCCTTGGCTTCGCCGCCAAACTTCTTGGACAGAACGGTAGCGATAGCAGCCGTCAGGGTGGTCTTGCCGTGGTCAACGTGACCGATGGTGCCCACGTTCACGTGGGGCTTGGT